>CAYNUV010000124.1:0-7821 GCA_964400245.1 uncultured Ignavibacteriaceae bacterium | reverse complement strand
TTTATTTTATTTTTTTTCATTTAATGTTTTTAGAGAATAATGAAGTGTGTCTTGCTGTTTCAGAATTTCGGCACTTCTTTCAGGTGTTATATCCCGTTGAGGCTCACCAAGCATTTCATAGCCAACCATAAATTTTTTTATAGCTGCGGATCTTAGAAGAGGAGGATAAAAATGCATATGAAAATGCCATTCAGGATGATCAAGTTCATCAGTAGGCGATTGATGAATACCGGATGAATATGGAAAAGAAATATTAAAGATATTATCATACTTTACAGTTGTTATCTTTAATATCTCTGCAAAGTGTGTTACCTCATTTTCTTTTAGTTGTAGAATATTATTAATGGCTCTTTTAGGTAAGAGCATTGTTTCAAATGGCCAAACTGCCCAGAAAGGAACTAATAGAACAAAGCTTTCATTTTCATAAACAATTATTTCCTGTTTCTGTTTTTCAAGTTTGATATAATCACTAAGTAAAGTTGAGTTTTTCTCTTTATAATACTTTAGCTGGTTGAATTGTTCTTTTGCAGGTTCATTTGGAATAGTTTCCTGAGCCCATATTTGCCCGTGAGGATGCGGATTACTACATCCCATTATTTTTCCTTTATTTTCAAAAATCTGGACATAGTTTATAAATGATTCACCACCGAGAGATGAATATTCATTTCGCCATGTTTTTATAACCTCAATTATATCTTCTATTTCGAGTTCAGCAATAGTTAAATTATGTTTAGGAGAAAAACATACAACTCTGCATATTCCTTTTTCAGATTTTGCCTTTAAAAGTTCTGAATCTCTGATAAAGAAATCTACTGCATCCTTTTTCAAAGCGCTGAAATCATTATCAAAAACAAATGTAGAATAATAATCAGGATTTATTTCTCCACTAGCACGCTTATTATTTGGACATAAATAGCAGTCACTTTTATATTCAGGCAAGGAATTATTTGAGTATTGTTCAACTTTTCCCTGCCATGGTCTTAGGGTACGTTGGGGTGAAACAAGAATCCATTCACCAGTCAAGGGATTATATCTTCTATGGCTTTGTTCTTGAATCATAATTGACTTTGCAAACGATTGCAGGTGAAGCAGTAAAAAAATATCATGTTGATTCTCTGATTATTAATGAAGCATCTAATTTTATATCTATGTTGGAATCTGAATCTCTTTCTCCTTCTATATCACTGATCAAAATTTCAGCGGCTTTCCTCCCCATCTCAAAAGAGTGTTGATCAACAGTGGTTAATGCAGGACTAATCATTTCTGCAATCGGATTATTTGAAAACCCGACAATTCCAAATTGTTGAGGAATTTCAATTTTTAATTCTTTAAGTCTTTTAATAGCCCCTATTGCAACCGGATCATTAACTGCAAAAATAGCTCCTGAATTAATTCCTTGGCTTAGCAAATCATTTAAATGTTTATATCCATCACTCTCATGCATACCTCCTTCAAAGATTACCGGGTCGTAATCAACATTCAAATCTCTTAGAGCTTTTTCATAGCCAAGTCTTCTGTTTTTACAAATCTCAAGTGTTTGTGGGCCAGCAAAATGAACTACCTTTTTATAACCATTCCGTATTAGATACTCTACAACTTTATATGAACTATCCAAATCATCAATATAAACCCGTGGAGTATTCAAGTCATTACAAACTCTATCAAAAAAAACCATCTTAACTCCTTTATCAAGGAGTCTTTGAAAATGTATACTACTGGTTGTAGTTTGTGAAATTGAAATTATAATTCCTGCGACCCTATGCAGATACATTGAATTCAAATTTAATATTTCACGTTCTTGTTGCTCATTAGATTGTGCAATGATTATAGTATATCCTTTTTGGTAAGCTACTTCCTCAATCCCACTTATAGCATTAGCAAAAAAATCATGCCTTATTTCAGGAACAATAACTCCAATTTGGTTTGACCGGCTGGATTTAAGATTACGAGCTATAATATTGGGATTATATCCAAGTTCACCCGCAACTTCTTTAACTAATTTTTTAGTTCTGGTATGAATATCAGGATGGTCATTCAATGCACGGGAGACCGTTGAGGCAGATAAGTTTAACTGAGAAGCAATATTTTTGATAGTAATCTGTTTCATTTTACAAACGTTACCGCAATCGTTTGCAAAACTAACAGATTAACTTCAACAAGTCAAGAAAAAAAATAAAATTAGTTTATTAATAGGCTAATAAACCTGATATTCCTTAAGTAGTTCAAGCATTTTCTTATCGAGGTTATAACCCTTATAGTCTTCATACTTAACATCAGAGCGGTTACTGTTAAGGACACCAAAATCTCCCTTCAAATTCCACATTGCATATCCCCAGCCAGCTTCCTTCCAAAGGGAAAGAATATCATTCATCCACTTTAACATCACATCATGAGGTGTTTTACTAAAACATCCCCATTCTCCCACATGAACACTTACACCCTTATCTATCAAAGGCTGCCATCTATCAATAAGCTTTTCTTTCAAAGCAGATTTATCCCAAAGTTTCCCATTATCTCCTAAAATAGGCCAGGTAGGATAATTGAAAGTTTCAAACTCATCTTTGGGAACCCATGTAGCTGTATAATGACTTACACTCATAGGATCATAACCACGTGTGCTTTGAACCGAAATAATATCATCAATACCAAGAAGCGGGTTTCTTCCAATGTCTTTTCCATCTACAATGATTAAACGTTCAGTATCTTCTTTCCTTATTCCTTCAACTACAGCTTTTACAATTTCTATATAACGAATTTCATTTGTATTCTTTGGGGGCTCATTCATAAGATCAAAACTAAGTTGAGAATTTGAAATACCTTTATAACGTTCAGCAAAATATTTCCAGTGATAAACAAATGCATCAAGAGCTTTTTGCATATTGTCGGTTGTATCATCAAAAAGATCAACAGGTTCAAGATCTCTTCCATTTATACAATAACCCGGTACGCGATGAAAGTTAAGATTGATATGAATATTATATTGTTTCCCAAATTCTACAACTTCATCAATATCTTTCATTACATCTTCATCAATTGTATACCAGTCATCTTTAGAAGCCCAGTTCCAGTAAGACATTGGTATCCTTGCAAAATTAAAACCCCATTCTGCCATTATCTCAAAATCCTCTTCTTCAAATTTTCTTCTTGGTCCTGTACCACCGGTTTTTTGTGTAAGATTGAAACCTTTGTAAGCAGGAAATTTCCAGATTGGTTTTTCAGGTTTTGCATTAGTTTGAATTCCTAAACCTGATAAAGAAACTACCGCTATGGCAGTACTACTTGTTTTTATAAAATCGCGTCTTTTCATATAGGATTAATCCTTTCATTATAAAGTTTATATTTTTACATTTGAAAAAATTATTTCAAAATCGGGTAATGGATTTTAGGTTGAGTTATATTAACCCATGGAAGCTCATCCCAGGTTAAAGCTTCTTCACTTTCATAAATGTCATTCAAACCTTTCCTGCCCTGCATACCTCCGGAAGAATCTCCCCATTTCATGAACCAAATCCATTTTGGCTGGCTCTGAAGAATTTCCAGTGAAGGGACATTTCCTACTTCACCTAATGCTATTGGTTTCTCACCTGCTAATGCAAGAAGTTCATCATAGTTTTCCTGATTAAACCCTTCTGAGTAAACATCTGTAGCAAGTATATCAACAATATCATCTCCAGGATAATAAGTTTCATAAGAATCAACATTTCCTTTTATTTCATTAGCATTAAATACCCAGATTAAATTATTAATTCCATGAAAATTGACTAAACGATCATACAACATTCTGTATAATTTTTTATAACCATTATCGCCTTCTTTCTTGCCCCACCAGAACCATTCCCCATTCATTTCATGATAAGGACGCCAAAGAACGGGAACTCCAGCATTGCGAAGTTGTTTCAGAAACCAGGCAATAACATCAACTTGCGATTTCCACTTCTCATTAATCACTGTGCCCGGTGTAATCAAATCTTCCCACTCCTCATCTGTAAGTTCACCTTGTATTGATTCATTAAAATCAACAGGTTCATCTTCTGTTGGCCGAATTGCATGCCACATAATTGTAATAATAAATCCTTCGCTATAACGCCGGATTGCTTCATCTACAATTTGCTGGCGATAGTTTATTCCATCCCAGGTACCCGGCTCACTAAAGCCAAAATCTTGTCCGAATAAAGCCGGATACTTTTTTGTTTGTTTATGAACTCCTGCAAGACGTGTAGAACCGACAAGCGGTACACAATGCTGTCCTGTTAGAGTATGACTTCCGGAAATACTGTATAGATATTCCAGAAGATTTACAGCTTCAGGAGAAGCATTAGGCGTAACCGGTTTAATTATCTTATCAGGTTCACCGAGAACAAATACATTACTTATAATTCCAAAAAGTAACCCATAAAATATTTGTCTTAAACTCAAGGCATTACTCCTTATTATTAAGAATGATTAATTTCTTTAACACTTTCAGATACAAGGTAATAATGAAGCAAACTCATTTTTTCATTCCATTCATTATTTGTTTTAAATAATATTATTTTTTTATCTTCCGGAATCAAATCAAAATAATTATCTGAAAGAAATCCTTCCGAGTCTTGAATATTTAACTTCACATTTTTCGCCAATTTTTTTGAATGCAGAATTATTTGATATTCCCTATCAACTTTCTTTATAGAATAATTTATCTGCGGGTCTTCGAGATCTAAGTATTTTAAATAATTGAAATAAAAAATATTCTCAGAAATTAATTTATCATGTTCAAAAAGTTGGGTTCGTAAAACAATTTTGTTTGAATTAATTTTTTGTAACAAAGTTTTCTTATCAATTGAAAAATATTTTTTACTATCATTTGAGGAGATTAATACTTCACTTTCATAATTGAAACGAACTTCTCCGTTAAAATCTATAAGCTGAATTTTTATAAATCCCGACTTCGTTTCATGTAAATCATTAATAATAAAAACTGAAATGTTGTCTTCTTCATCATTTACTGATAACAGAACAGATTGATAAGCTTTCTTTACAGCATATTGAGCGGCTTTCCATCTTCCATAATAATCTATGGTTGACCATGAAGTTACAGGCCAGACATCATTAAGCTGCCAGTACATTGTGCCCATACAATATGGTTTATTGCGCCTGTGGGTTTCAATTGCATATCTAAGGTAATCCGCCTGAAGAATCTGACTTACATAAGACAATAATTCAAAATCTTCCGGTACATGATATTCACTATCCATATATTTCAACATCATATCATAACCGCCAAGCAATTGTCCCTTGCGAGGATTTGGATATTGCCTTTGGTGTGCAAGCATTACGTCTGATTTTAAATCCCAATCTTCAGGTAATGAAAATTCTCTAAAAGTTTTTTCCCCCGGAATAGATTGCAAACCATACTCGCTCATAAATCTTGGCAGGTACTCTTTAAATTTTTCTCTCGGATGATTCAAAAACCAAACACCCCAATAGTGCATATCGCCATCAATTTTACTTTTGGGGTCCACGAAACCATACTTGGGTGATGACGACCAGTATGGACGTTCGGAATCCAATTGTTTAATTGTTTCAGGCAAGATTTCATGAAATATTTTGCAATAATATTTCCAGATCAGATCGCTGGTTTCTTCATTATAATTATAACGCTTTTGCCAGCCCCAGGTTTGCCAGCCTTCATCAATCTCATTATTGCCGCACCAAAGCGCAAGACAAGGATGATTTCTTAAACGCTTTACATTATATTTAGCCTCTTCAACAATTCGTTTACTCATAATCTCATCCGCAGGATACATTGCGCAGGCAAACATAAAATCCTGCCAGATCATAATTCCCATTTCATCGCAGAGATCATAAAATATTTTTTCTTCATAGATTGCACCTCCCCAAAGCCGCAGCATATTCATATTTGTGTTAACTGCCTGTTCTAATAACTTTCTGTACTCTTCTTCTTTAACATGCGGAATGAAATAATCAACAGGAAGAATATTAGAACCTTTAATAAAAACCGGGACGCCGTTCAATTTGAAATAAAAACTTTTTCCAAATTCATCTTCTTCATGAATAAGTTCAAGAGTTCTTAATCCAACCTTCTCTTTCCAGGAATCAATAATATTTCCTTCATATTTTAATTCAATGTTAAGTTCATATAAATATGCTTCACCTAAACCATTACACCACCATCTCCGCGGGTTCATAATTTCAAAATCAATTATTAATTTGTTTAATCCTTGTTCTATCTTAAAAATTTTATTAAAAGAAGAAAAAGAATTTTGAGGATTTGAGAGATTTAATTCAACAGTGGTTTCTAATGAAGCAATAACATCAATTTCTAATTGAAGTTTTGCCAAATCATCCGAAAGAGATTTTTGAACAAAGCGAACATTATCTAACCGGACATCTTCCCAGATTTCAAGATAAACCTGTCTCCAAATTCCACAGGTTAAAAGTCTGGGACCCCAATCCCATCCAAAATGATAACCCGGTTTCCTGCTGTAAACACTTAGCTTTGGTTCAGGTTGGGAATTATTTGCCGGATATTCAAAATCATTTTCATTAAATAAAGGAAGAGTTTTTTTTATTACTGAATTAAAATAAACTCTTAGCTCATTCTCTCCATTCTTTAAATAAGATTTAACATTCGCTCTCCATCCGCAATACATGTTATCTGCTTCAAGAATAAGATTGTTATTCAGATAAACATCAGCGTAAGTATCCAATCCTTCAAAAACAATTTCAATGTTTTTTTGTTTTAAAGGCTCATCAAAATTGAAAACAGTAACATACTCCCAATCAACTTCACCAATCCATTGCTGCTGTTGTTCATTTAATCTGTAGTATGGATCGGGAATTTTTTTATTAGCTAATAAATCAAGATGAATATTGCCCGGAACTTTTGCTTCTTCCCAATTTTCGTCACTCTGAACTTGTTTCAGGGTTTTAGCCCCTTGAATAAGAGATGCTGAAACGAGTTCAGCATGACTTTTAGGAGATTCCTGCTGCCGGTATTTCCAATTATTATTTAGATATACTCTCTGCATACTTTACTTTTGATACTTTTGTAGTCTATTCATCTTTTTCCAATTTTTCATACCAGTATTTTTTAAGAAGCCATGATGTTAAAATAATTACAGCAACAAGCGCTGAAAATATTTCCCAATCTTTTATTACAAAAGCTAATGGTGCAGCCATGAGGGCAATCTGCCAGATAATTCCCACAAAAATATTAAACATATCTTTTCCAAAGTTTTTATTTTCCTGGAAACCGGGATTTAATAATTTTACTTTTTCTTTAATTGGTTTCCAGAAACCCCACGGACGGATTGAAGAATAAAACCTTATTAACAATTCTTCTTTTTCTGGTTTGGTTAAAAGAGTTCCCACTATACTTCCAAGCCCGGAGATAGCTAATATATATGGATAAGCATATAAAGCGTTTGTTCCCGGAAATAGTACCGGCATTAATAATGCAATTAACAAACCCGCAAGCATTCCCCAAAAATAACCGTAGCTGTTGAACCGCCACCAATACCACTTCAAAACATTTGCCGCAGAAGAACCACCCCACAATGCAGATACAATCCATTGTGTTGCAGCATCAACGGACTCTATAAGAAAGCCGAACAAAATGCTTGCAACAGTTACAATTGCAGAAACGATATAACTTATTCGAACATAATTTGCGTCGGTAGCATTGGGTTTTATATATTTTTTATAAATATCATTTACAATAAAAGAGGGTGCCAGGTTAATAAAAGATGAAGCTGTTGACATATAAGCGGAAAGTAGTCCTGCAAGTACAATTCCAAGTACTCCAACAGGCATGAAATT
>CAYNUV010000123.1:0-7827 GCA_964400245.1 uncultured Ignavibacteriaceae bacterium | reverse complement strand
ACTTCCACTCCTGATCTTTCTGAAGCTAAAGAATTTGCAGAAGCAATTCATGAAAAATTCCCGGGTAAATTTTTAGCATATAATTGTTCTCCGTCTTTCAATTGGAAAAAGAAGCTTGATGATAAGCAGATGCTTTCATTCCGTGAGAAGCTTGCTGAAATGGGATATAAATACCAATTCATAACTCTTGCAGGATGGCATGCTTTAAATCTCAGTATGTTCAAGCTTTCACAAGGATATATGAAGGAAGGTATGCTGGCGTATTCAAAATTCCAGCAGAAAGAATTTGCTGCAGAAGCAGATGGATACCGGGCAGCAAAGCATCAGTCTTTTGTTGGTGTCGGATATTATGATGCAGTACAAAATATAATTATGCAGGGAAATGCCTCTACCTCTGCCCTTCAGCAATCAACAGAAGCAGCACAATTTTAATTATGATGTTACCCTTCGCTCTTAATCCTTATTGTCCTCGGGTTAACACTATGGTAGGATTAAGAGCACGATTTGGGCAAATAGTATCGGGTTTAATTAGAGCAGTGAGAGGGCAAAGACTGTTTTAATAAGATAAGCTTTTAGTTTAAGCTTCTCCTTTTAAAAGTTTATCTCCGATACGCCCTTTTATTTACTATAAGAAAACTTTCCCATTATAAATAAAAATTGCTTTCCTTTTCAATTCTTTTTACTCTTCTCTCGCTAAAATTAAATCATTATATTTACAATATTAAAAACAGACTTAAGACAACTGATAAAATTTATTGCTCATTATAAGGATTAAAATTAGCAAGAAAGATTATTGTATTATCGAAGAAAGAATTTGATTCTAACAAAATGATACCAGGAATTATGAACTGACATGCTTATAAAGAAGGTAAAACTTTATATTAAAAATGATGTCTTAACTAAATTCATTTTACTTTTCTCAGTTATTCATATTTTTATTTAGATCCAAAATGGATAAAAGAAAATTAAATGAAAGAAAATTTGATAAATGGGAAGAATTAGAAGATGGAGGTAGAAAATACTGTTTGGAAGTCAAAGGAAGATTTGGTTGGAAAGCGATCTATATTAAAATAGTGGACGTTAATGAAAATGCTTTGAAATTTTATCAGGAAATATATAATATTGATAACGTATTAATAGAAAGTTCACGAAAAATATCCAATTGACAAAGGACATAAAAAGTTATGATTACAAGACAAATAGTTGCAGATAATATTGACAAATATTTAAAGCAGCGAATTACTAAAGAACAAATAATTAATTGGGCAGAAAACGCAATAATGAATGATGAATTTGAAAAGGAATATTTCGATCAAATAAATAATGCTTTAAAGAAAATAGGTGTTGCCGATGTGAAAAATTTCGATCTCGTTTGGGATGATTATGTTTCAATTCTAAGAGAATTAGGTTACAAAATAACTATTGATATTTCGAAAGTCAGTTAAGATTCAATGCTTATAAAAAAATAGCATACTTTACTTCATCTTTCTTCACCTTTATAATAATCTTATATTTGTCTATTAAATTTCCTACAATTGTAATGATAAAATATGGATACGATCCTGGCATATGAACCTGAAGTAACTCTAAATTTAGCTCTTGATCATGGCTTAACGGAAGAAGAATTTGAAAAAATAAAAAAGATACTTGGAAGAATTCCTACTTTCACAGAGCTTGGAATTTTCAGTGTAATGTGGAGTGAGCATTGCAGCTATAAAAACTCAATCGCTTTGTTAAAAACTTTACCGAGAAGCGGCAGCAAACTTTTAGTCGGCGCAGGAGAAGAAAATGCCGGACTTATTGATATTGGAGATGGACTTGCAGTTGCATTTAAAATAGAAAGCCATAATCATCCCTCTGCTGTTGAGCCTTATCAAGGAGCAGCTACAGGTGTTGGCGGAATTATGAGAGATGTTTTTACTATGGGTGCACGTCCAATTGCTTCTTTAAACTCACTTCGTTTTGGTTCTCTTAAAAATGCAAGAACAAGATTTCTTTTTGAAGGAGTTGTAAAAGGAATCGGAGATTACGGAAACAGCTTTGGTGTTCCGACAGTTGCAGGTGAAGTATATTTTGATGAATCATACCAGGATAATCCTCTTGTTAATGCAATGGCTGTTGGGATTGTTAAGAAAGAAAATATTGCAAGCGCAATTGCAAAAGGTAATGGCAATTCTGTTATGATTGTTGGTTCATCAACAGGAAGAGACGGAATTCACGGTGCTACTTTTGCTTCGGAAGAAATTTCTGAAAAGTCTGAATCGAAGCGTCCTTCAGTACAGGTTGGAGATCCCTTTACAGAAAAACTTTTGCTTGAAGCTTCACTTGAAATTATCAGAAACGGCTGGCTTATCGGGATACAGGATATGGGGGCTGCCGGAATTTCCTGTTCAACAAGTGAGATGAGTGCAAAAGGAAAATCAGGAATGATTGTAGATCTCGATAAAGTTCCTTTAAGGGAAAAGCATATGACGGCTTATGAAATATTACTCTCCGAAAGCCAGGAAAGAATGCTTTGTGTCGTTAAAGAAGGGTATGAAGATAAAGTAAAAGAAGTTTTTGAAAAATGGGATCTTCACTGCGAGATTGTGGGTGAAGTTACAGATGAACCTTTACTTAAAATTTACCAGGATGGTGAACTGAAAGCTGAAATTCCTCCTTATGAATTAGTTCTTGGAGGAGGCGCTCCCGTTTATTTTCGGGAAACAAAAGAACCGGCTTATCTAAAATCAACAAGAGAATTTAATTTTTCTTCTCTCCCTGAACAAAAAGATTTAATGGGAGCTTTTGAAAAAGTTTTTTCTTCCCCAAACATTGCTTCAAAGAGATGGGTGTATGAACAGTATGATTCTATGGTAAGAACAAATACGATTGTTGGTCCCGGTTGTGATGCTGCTGTTGTTCTTATTAAAGATACCGATAAAGCTTTAGTGATGAAAACTGATTGCAACGGAAGATATGTTTATCTCAATCCTAAAGAAGGAACAAAGATTGCAGTTGCTGAAGCTGCAAGAAATATTGTTTGCTCAGGAGGAATACCTCTTGGAGTAACTAACTGCTTAAACTTTGGCAATCCTTATAAACCGGAAATCTATTGGCAGTTTAAGCAGGCAATTGAAGGAATGGGAGAAGCATGCAGATATTTTGATACTCCTGTTACTGGCGGTAATGTTAGCTTTTATAATGAATCTCCCAACACAGCAGTTTATCCAACTCCAACTATTGGAATGGTTGGACTGATAGAGGGACTTGATAAAATTACTACATCTTATTTTAAAAATGAAGAAGATTTAATTTATGTACTCGGAGAAGATTCTGAAGAAATGGGAGGAAGTGAATTCTTTAAAGTAGTTCACAATAAAGTTGCCGGGGATTGTCCTCAGCTTGATCTTAATATTGAAAAGAAGCTTCAGAATTCTTTGTTAGGATTAATAGAAAAGAAATTAATTTTGTCTGCTCACGATATTTCCGAAGGTGGTATAATCTGCGCATTAGCTGAATGCTGCATTATCAACGATGAAAATCCTGTTGGTGCGGAAGTAACTATTCCTGTTAAAAGCAGGGAAGACTATTCATTCTTTTCAGAAAGTCAATCAAGAATAATTATTTCAATCAAAAAAGTAAATAAAAATAATTTTGAGGATTACCTTAAAAAACAAAATCAGACTTTTAAATTTTTAGGAATAACAGGCGGAAACAATTTGAAGATAAATGGGAAAATCAACTTTACTTTAGAAAAACTTATTGATCTCTACTACAATACAATCCCAAGAATTATGAATGCCTAAACTGATTGATAAAATAAAATCCACTAAAATCTATTTATCATTCAGGAAGCTGCGTTACTTTTTAAATCTCTTTCCATTATTTAGAAAAGTAAAAAACTTTATTAAGCATTATGGCGGCGGAATATATAACAGGGTTGATGAGCATCATGTTTTTTTACTTGCCGGCGGATTAGCCTTTTCGCTTTTTGTTTGTATCATTCCATTTATATTAATTATTTTTTCTGTTATCGGAAGCTTTCTCGATTCGGAAACAATTCAGTTCCAGATAAGCACTTTAATTGATACTATAATTCCTTATGGTATGTACTCTGATTTTGTAAAATCAATAATATTTCAGAGGATTGAAGAGTTTGTTCAATATAAAACCATTGCAGGAATTGTAGGTGTTTTGGGTTTGCTATTTGCGGCGAGTGGTCTCTTCAGCAGTATGAGAACAATACTTAACAGGGTATATGGTGTTGAGACAGATGTAAATGTAATCCTTGGGAAGCTCCGGGACTTTGCACTAGTTCTTATGGTGCTATTAATCTTTTTTGCAACAACTATTTTAATGCCTTTCATCAATTTAATATTTCAGTTTGCAAACACTTTTGAATTCTTAAGCTTTCTACAGGGAGGATATTTTGAACATATTATACTTACACTTATTTCACTCAGCTTAATTTACATTGTCTTTGCTATTCTTTACCTTGCAGTGCCGTTAAAAAAACTCGGAAAGAAATCAGTATTTATAAGTGCTTTCTGGGCAGCAATTCTTTGGGAAGCTGCAAAACAATTATTTGGTTTCTATTTAGATAATTACGCCTCGTTTGGTAAGATATATGGTGCATATGCACTGGTTGTTGTTGTTGCTTTTTGGATTTATTATTCTTCCGTTGTTTTTATAATTGGTGCAGAGATTGGAAGATTGTATTACGAAAGAAAATATTTAAATAGCACACAACCTGTTTAATTTTTATATTCTCAGTTACAAGAAAAGCTGTCAGGCATTCTTGCAATTGAGAGATTATTATTGATTGATTTTAAATGAAATTATTGTTAAAGAAGTTAAAGCAATTGATTTTATTTTCTACTTAATGGCATAAGCTTTATCAAAAAGTAAATGCTGAATTTAAACTCAAAATCCAGCAATAAAATAAAAGGAAAAAATGAAACATCCTGTTTATGTAAAGAATCAGAAACTGATTGATTGGGTTAATGATTGCATTACACTTTGCAAACCAAAAGATATCCGTTGGTGTGATGGCAGTGATAAAGAATATAATGATTTGTGCAGTCATCTTGTTGAAGCAGGTACTTTTATTAAGCTTAATGAAAAGAAAAGACCTAATAGTTACTTAGCATGGTCTGATCCTTCAGATGTTGCACGCGTTGAAGATAGAACTTTTATCTGCAGTTTAAAAAAAGAAAATGCCGGACCAACTAACAATTGGGTTAAGCCATCGGAAATGAAAGTAACCCTTAATAATCTTTTTGATGGCTGCATGGAAGGAAGAACAATGTATGTTATTCCTTTCAGCATGGGTCCGTTGGGTTCTTCAATATCTCATATTGGTGTGGAGATTACTGACTCTGCTTATGTTGTTGTTAATATGAAGATAATGACTCGAATGGGAAAAAAAGTTCTTGATGTTTTAGGTAATGGTGATTTTGTTCATTGTCTTCATTCGGTAGGCATGCCGTTGAAGAAAGGAATGAAAGATGTTACCTGGCCCTGTAATAAAGATATCAAATACATTGTTCATT
Organism: uncultured Ignavibacteriaceae bacterium; assembly: GCA_964400245.1. Lineage (GTDB taxonomy): Bacteria > Bacteroidota > Ignavibacteria > Ignavibacteriales > Ignavibacteriaceae > RBG-16-34-14. The sequence goes on along the minus strand of CAYNUV010000123.1, from coordinate 2,293 downwards.
TTCCTGAGGAAAGATCTATCATGTCTTACGGAAGCGGATACGGTGGTAATGCGTTACTTGGTAAAAAATGTTTTGCACTAAGGATCGCATCAAATATGGCTAGAGATGAAGGCTGGCTTGCCGAACATATGCTGGTGCTTGGAGTTGAATCTCCTGACAAAGAAAAAACTTATGTAGCTGCTGCTTTTCCAAGCGCCTGCGGTAAAACAAATTTTGCAATGTTAATTCCACCCAAAGCTTTTAAAGGATGGAAAGTTACTACTGTTGGCGATGATATTGCCTGGATAAAAGAAGGAGAAGATGGAAGACTATATGCAATTAATCCTGAAGCAGGATTTTTTGGCGTTGCGCCCGGTACATCGGAAAAATCAAATCCCAATGCGATAGCAACAATTAAAGCCAATACAATTTTTACAAATGTTGCATTAACAGAAGATAAAGATGTATGGTGGGAAGGCTTGACCACAACACCTCCGCAAAGATTAACTGATTGGCATGGCAAGCCATGGTCTGTGAATTCAGGTAAACCTGCCGCTCATCCTAATGCTCGTTTTACAGCTCCATTAAGCCAATGTCCATGTGCCGATTCAGAATTTGAAAATCCAACAGGCGTTCCGATAAGCGCGTTTATTTTTGGCGGAAGAAGAAGTACAACAATTCCGCTTGTATATCAGTCATTCAACTGGAATTATGGTGTTTACCTTGCAGCAACAATGGGCTCAGAAACTACTGCTGCTGCTACAGGAGAAGTTGGTAAAGTAAGAAGAGACCCGATGGCTATGCTTCCTTTTTGCGGTTACAATATGGCAGATTATTTTAGTCACTGGCTTCAATTCGGAAGAACAATTCATAATCCGCCAAGAATATTTAGTGTTAACTGGTTCAGGAAAGACGAAGAAGGAAAATTTGTCTGGCCGGGCTTTGGAGAGAACATGAGAATTCTGAAATGGATTATTGAAAGAGCTAAAGGAGAAGGTTATTCTGTTGAGAGTCCTTTAGGATGGGTTCCCAAATATGAAGATCTTAACTGGCAGGGTTTGGAAGAATTTACTCCCGAACTGTTTACTAAAATTATGTCTATAGACAGGGAAGCATGGAAAGAAGAAATATTATCTCACGATGAATTGTTCAAAAAACTTTTTGATAAACTGCCTAAAGAATTTTTTCACATAAGAGAACTGATACTATTAAGTTTATGGAGATCTGCTGAACACTGGTATGTGGACCGCAGGTAAAAAGGAAAAAAAAAATGAAATGGATAGATTCGTATAATTCAAAAGTTTGCACTCCCGCTGAAGCTGTTAAAGTTATTAAATCCGGAATGAGAGTATATGTGCATCCCGGTTGTGCAACACCGGAAGTTTTATTAAATGCAATGTGTGAAAATTCTGAACATCTGACCAATGTGGAGGTCATTCATCTTTTAACATTGGGAATAACTCCTTATTCTGATCCTAAAATGGAAGCGAGCTTCAGGCATAATGCTCTTTTCATTGGCAGCAATGTAAGGAAAGCTGTTAATGAAGGAAGAGCTGATTTCACTCCGGTTTTTCTTTTTGAAATTCCGCATTTGTTCTATAAAGGAATTCTTCCGATTGATGTAGCCCTTATAAATGTTTCACCTCCTGATAAGTACGGCTATTGCAGTTTTGGTGTTGGAGTAGAATGTACAAAACCCGCAACTGAAGTAGCAAAAATTATTATTGCACAGATTAATACTCAGATGCCGAGAACACTTGGCGATTCTTTTATTCATATTGATAAAATAGATTATTGCGTTGAAGTGGATGCAGCTCTTAATGAATTAAAATATGAAGAGAAAAAATCAAAAGAGGATCATAAAATTTATCAGAAAATTGGCGAATATATTTCCAGTTTGATTGAAGATGGCTCAACTCTTCAGATGGGAATCGGGGCAATACCTGAAGCTGTCTTAGGCCATCTTTTTGAGAAAAAAGATCTTGGCATTCATACCGAGATGTTTTCTGATGGTGTAATAAAACTTATTGAACGTGAAGTTATTACAAATGAAAAAAAGACATTACATCCCGGTAAAATTATAGCTTCGTTTGTACTTGGCTCTAAAAAGCTTTTTGATTTTATTGATAATAATCCACTGCTTGAGTTCCATCCTTCACATTATACAAATGATCCTTTTATAATTGCGCAGAATGAAAAAATGGTTGCAATAAATTCTGCAATAGAAATTGATCTTTCCGGTCAGGTTTGTGCAGATTCAATTGGGCCGATGTTTTACAGCGGGTTTGGCGGACAGCTTGATTTTATTCGCGGT
>CAYNUV010000122.1:0-7835 GCA_964400245.1 uncultured Ignavibacteriaceae bacterium | reverse complement strand
GAAGTTCTGAAAGTGCCGCCGCTTGTACTTGATAAATATCCATCATCATTGGATGTTAAGGGATATGCAATTAAACTATCTACCGGAATAACAGGTGCAGTAGTAAATGATTTAACAATAGATGTATCGCTTCCGCTTGTATTACTAACATAAGCACGATAATAATAAAGTGTATTTGGTGTAAGATCAGTAATAGTTAAATTAGATATTCCATCCATTATTATTGGTGAAATATCTGCTGTCTGATCATTAAACCAAACTTCATCATTATCTATATCCCATTGAAATCTTACAGTTGTATTTTGATTACCTGTATTTACCTTAGTATTTAATACAACAGGCGAGTTGGATAGAAAATTTGCATAGAGCGTATCTATCAAAGGAATATCAGGTTCCCTGAAAACTCCTATAGGACCTAAAACATTTCCCTGAAAATCGAAGAAGGCTAAATTTTCAACCACTGAACCAAATGTTGGAAGGGATATCCATTCAGGTTCCCAGTAAAATAAACCCTTACCTTTTCCGTTTGGAATATCTTTAATTACCTGGATTAAATCATAAAGAAATGAATACTGACCAAATAAGCTTGCCGGATAACCGCTATGTAATTGTGAAGCACTGGTTACGAAATTTGTATCGGAATCCAATGAATCAAGTGTCCATGGATATGCAGTTTCAGCCACAATAATATCTTTATCATATCTTACTGCAAGATCATTTACATTTAGAGTTAAGCTTGTTAAACTTCCCTGCCACCACGGATAATATGTTAACCCGATTATATCAAATGGTACCTGATTTGCGTTAAGACTATCAATGAACCTTCTGGCAGCGATATTACCAACGCCATTATCAATGTGAATCATAATGGGTATCGTTGTATCCTGCACAGCATCATTAACAGCGTTACTGGCGGTTGTTAAAAGATTAGTAAATTGCTGCCATTGAGCAGGTGTATTATAAGATCCACGATAATCGTCACCTATCAATCCATCTGGCTGGAGAAATCCATTAGTAATTTCATTTCCTATCTGCACCATATCAGGCAGCAGATTCAAGGAATCAAATGTATGAATTACATTCAAGGTATAAGTATAAAGACTATCATTTAATTCTTCGAAGGAAAGAGTATCCCATGCAGCGGGTTTTTGCTGCCACCCGGGATCAGCCCAGGTATCTGAGTAATGAAAATCCAAAAGAAACTTAAACCCGGCTGCTTTTATTCGTACTGCCATTAATAAAGTCTTTTCAAGATTATTATAACCAGCGGCTGGAGTGTGCCATATTCTCAGCCTTATATAATTGACTTCATTCTGCTGGAAAATATCAAGAGGATCTGCAGGTGTTCCATCATCATTGTACCAAACAGCTCCATTATACTCAAGTTGAGGAATAAAAGAAACATCTGCCCCATTAATGAAATTACTGGTTTGGGCATTACTAACAACGTTAATAAATAGTATTAATAATAGTACCCGGTACATTGATACTTTCTTACTTTATTAATTTACTTGAATGGATAGTTTAAAAAACAAACAAACCCAATTCAATTGAGGAATTGGGTTTGTAATGATGTTTTTTATTTTATTAAAAGCATTTTCTTTGTTTGTGAAAAACCCTCTGCCTGAATCCTGTATATGTAAGTTCCGCTTGGCAGATTTGCAGCATTAAAGGGTATACTATGAAAACCGGCTTCCATTTCTTTTTCTAAAAGTGTTGCTACATGTTCGCCAATAATATTGAAAATATCAAGTCTTAATATGGATTTATACGGAATGCTGAACTTAATATTTGTTGAAGGGTTAAAAGGGTTGGGATAATTCTGGTATAATTCAAATTTATCAGGAAGCAATTCTACTTCAACTTCATCACTGTAAGAGAAGGTACCGTCATTATCAATCTGCTTAAGCCTATATAGAAATCTTTTTCCTCCCGAAGGATTCTTATCTTTAAAACCATAATTTTTTGTTGAGTTGCTGTTTCCGTTACCTTCAACAAAACCAATCTTCTTCCAGTTTCCAGTAGTTTGATCTTTCACTCTTCTTTCAACTTCAAAACCAAGGTTATTAATTTCAGTAGCGGTTTGCCATTTAAGCTCCACTGATGAACCGTTTGTTTTTGCTGAGAAAGTAGTTAATTCAACGGGGAGAGCCGGATTATTTAAAACTTCAGTATGGTTATTTATATTGGTAGCTGATGAATTATTTATATTTATCTCTGTTTGAAATATCCCCAAGAAATTCCAGCTAAGATTAGAATTAATAATTGCAAAAGTTACACTGTTGACTATTCGAAACCTTCCTAAAATTGCTCCGGTTGTATTGATAATATCAGTATTGGGTACATCTGAAGCTGCAAATAAATTTTGAGTATTTGCTTCCAATGGATCAGCTATTACCTGATTGTTTTTATCCGGTTTATTGTTTAATTCTGATGAACTTGGTATATATTCGAAAGTGAGATTGCCTCCATTTGCAATATTTGCATTAAAGGAAAAGCACAATTGATATGAAGTTAAGTTTATTGTATCTGAAGTAGATTTTACAAATACTTCAAATTCATATACACTTGGACCAGTTTGTTGATCATTTTGAATTACCATTTCATACTGTGCAAAAGATGACGCATTTAATAAAAGTGTAAGAAATAATATTATTTTAAAAGAATATTTCATATATAAAACCCTCTCAATTATTTTCTGACCGATGTTAAGGAACTAAAGAAAACTTTAATAAATTATTTGCAATAAAATTATAGTCACTAACTGTTACAACACCATTTAAACTATGATCTGCATTTTTGTATCCAAGCTCAAGTAATTGATTGGCTGTAGCATTATAATCACTAACTGTTATTACGATATCATTATTATTATTCCCACCAATCATTCCCCAAACACCATCTTCTAATTTTTTAGCACCAAGATCGGCACCATAAAATTTTAATGAATCAGTTGTAAAATCATAAAATGAAGTTGTTGTACTATCACTTGTTAAATTAATTGAGGTCGCACTCATAACAGAAAGATGGTTTCTGTGTTTTATAACAATATAATATAATCCGGGAGGAGCTAATAAAGCTATTTCTTCACGTCCTCCATCATCGCTTACAATCGTTCCATCATTTCTTAACAATGCACTTTTGGTTGCAACAGCGCTTCCATTAGAAGTGCTTCTTAATTCAACATTGACCCAATCAACAATACCATCTGGTATTGTATCAAGAACTCTTTCACTCTGGGAATATGGTGCTGTTAAAGGAATATACCCCGCTGTTTTAAGATTTGTGGACATATTGTTAGCGGTTGAATCATAAGGCCCTTCTAAAAATATTTTTGCTTTTACAAAAACATATTCATCAAAGTAACCGAGACCGAATGATTTACCCTTAATATAATGATCCAAAATTTCAGAAGCTGAAAGTTCTGCGTTATAAATTGCGACTTCATCAATTAATCCATCAAAATGCTGAAAACCTTTTGAATAACCTATCTCCAAAGGATCATACGTATAAAGATTAAATGAAAATCCTTTATTTAACACAACATCCTGAACACCATCGACATATAACTGCATTCCTGTTGCAGGCGCTGCTCCTCTAATTGCAACAATATGATGCCACTCTCCGTCATTAATATCAGTTACTCCAGTAATAGAATCTCTTTGGGATGCAACATTACTAACATGATGGAGGAAAAATGCTTTACCATTTTTAATTCCAAACTGAAAAGTTCCAGTTCCACTTCCTCCCCCCGGGAACTTATTATTCTTACTCAATACCATACCTTTGGAAGATTGAGTAGTTTTAATCCATGTTTCAAAAGAATGAGTCTGATTGTCGATAAAAAATAAAGAAATATCATCTCTTACATCAATCTCAGTTGATGAGCCATTAAAATCTAACGCCCCACCCACAATCCCTACAACAGGTGCTGGTACAGTTGAACCCGAACTCCTTCCATCATTAATATTCGGATAATCTTTGTAGAGTTCCGGGGTTCCGGTTTCATCAAGACGCCAGTATGAAATGACATTACTGTGATAATTGACTGATGAAGTAACATTTATAGTAAAACTTTCTTCATCATTTCCCGAACTATTTTCAGCTCTCACAGTTACATTATTAATCCCCGTGCTTGAAGGGGTCCACTTAATAACTCCTGACAATGAATCTATTGTCATACCCGAAGGGGAAGTCACAAGAGAATATTCCGGTGCACCAATTCCTGAAGCATTTACGTCATAATTATATGGACGGTTGACTTCCACAATTGTATCTGTTACAGCAGAGATAATCGGGGCTGCAGTAGATGGTGAAACAGGCATGAGTAATTTTACAGCCGGATACCAAAGCTTGCCCATTTTAGCATAACCACTGTCATTAGGATGAAGATTATCAATAAAATCCCCATTATCATAGGGAACTGAATTATCAATTAAATAATTTAATCCCGCATCATTCTGCATATCAGCTATAATTATTTTATCACCATTTGCAATACGGTTCAATGCCATCGTTCTAACATTATTATTATATGTTGTAACATTTGCAATGTTTGGTACTCTGTCAATAATCAATGCTAAAACAACCCAAATATCTTCATCAAAATTATCTATCGAGTCAAGCATTAGAGCGATAGTTGTTTCGCTTGGATCAGTGTCTACTCCATTGGTTCCAATGTGTAGTAATATAACATCAGGAGTGTAGGTAGCTAAGTAAGGTCCTGGCGTAACGCGAACACCCTGTTCGATGTTCCAGCCGTTAGACATCAGGTTTAAAAGATCACCGCGGTTGATACCCGGAATACCGGCATTTTCAGGATCAGCAAACATATCATAACCCGCACTTTTATCTCCAATGAAATCAATGTTATAGTTATTAGTTCTTAAAGAATCCCATAATAACCTTCTGTAACTATTTCTAAAGCCGGCACCCGGTGTTTGTCCGGGTGCATCTTCGAAAGTTATAGAATCGCCAAATGGTAAAATTTTTATTGGGCTTGCTGTTAAGGGGAAATGTACAGTAAAATCTGCATCGGAAGTATCCAGGTTAGATGGGTTTCCAACTTCACTAATTCTTATTCTTCCTTCATATGAGAGTCCTGTTGTTACAGTCCAATTATAACTTAAAGTCGAAGCCGGGGTTGATGATACGACGGTTATCCAATTAGTTCCTCCATCAGGTGAATACTCGATTTTTATATTCGTAGCTGATGTTGCATCCCAGGTAATATTCTGGTTAGCTCCGGATAACCACACTTCTCCGCCATTAGGGGAAGTAAGAGAAACAGGTTGCGCTAATGTTTGAAGCGAACCCGTTAAGAAAAAGACTAACAAGGTTAACTTTAGTAAATTTTTTCTTATCATATAATTATCTGAATAAAATTGATTCATAGGTATATATTTTTAATTAAAAATACAGTGTCGGGAAAAAGCTATAATTAAAATATAGCTTATTAATTATAAAATTGAGAACAACTATCAATAAGCATAAATAGTTGCAAATCGGAAAATAATTCCATTGATCAATTATGATTTGACAATTAATATGCCACCTGTTTTAAACAAAAAATAGTGTATTTTGTTGTAATAAATATCTCACTATTGAATTATTCAAAAAAGAATGTAGATGTTTGGAACATAAAATGTAGATGTTATGAAACATAAACTAGTATCAATAATAACATCATAGTAACAAAAAATGTGGCATAATATATGCATTCCAAATCTGTTGAAATTTCTCCCGGAATTAAGAGTAAAAAAGTAATAGAAATATTTACTGATGAAGGAGTTTGTAAAATAGAATCTATAATGAAATATTTTCACATAAGGATGAAATCTTTAAGTACAGTTTTTGTATTTATTATAATTATTTCAAAATGAGGATATTCACAAAATTTTCCTCAGGAAATGGAACATTTCCAGAAACTGGAAGAAAGTAACCCAACCAGAGTTATAGATATATCAGCGTAAAACACATGATTTTGTAAAGTAAAGAAAATGACATTTCAAAAATAAATTTTCTATTATTTATTTCTTATATTGAAACAGCTTAAAGTTTTTAAATAATTATATGGATTTATCAATAGTTATACCGGTTATGAATGAGGAAGCTTCAGTACAGCCATTGTATGAAGCAATTACTAATTCTTTAAATCATCTATATCTCAAGTATGAAATCATTCTTATTGATGATGGCAGTACTGATAAGACTTTTGAAAATGCTGAATCAATCAGTAAAAAAGATTATAGATTAAAAGTTATTAAATTAAAAAAGAACTATGGCCAAACAACAGGTTTACATGCAGGATTCCAGGAAGCTAAAGGAAAAGTAGTTGTTACAATGGATGGTGATTTACAGAATGATCCAAGTGATATTGAAACTATGATAAATAAAATAAATGAAGGTTATGATATTGTCCTTGGCTGGAGGCATAACAGGAAAGATTATTTAATTTCAAGAAAGATTCCTTCAAAGATTGCAAACTGGTTGATTAGTCATGTAACTGGTGTTCCTGTTAAGGATAACGGGTGTGCAATCAGAGCTTACCGTGGCGAAGTAGTTAAAAGATTTCCTATGTATTCTGAAATGCACAGGCTGATGCCTGTTATAACAGCTTTATCTGGCGCAAGATTTGCCCAAATTAAAGTCAAACATCATGAGAGAATGTTTGGAAAATCAAAATATGGTCTTTCAAGAATATATAAAGTTTTAATGGATATGGTTGCATTAAAAATAATTTTTACTTTCTTCCATTTTCCTTTATATGGATTTGGAATTTTTGCCGGACTATTCGGATTGTGTTCATTAATAATATTTGCATTCGGTTTTATAAACCTGATGTTATTCCCGGGTTATTCACTTATTACCACTATGGGAGGTAGTATTTTATTTGCAGCTTTAAGTATGTTTTTGTTATTCATGGGATTAATAAGTGAGATGATTTATAAAAGTGGGGATATTAAGATTGATAAACTTTTAAGAAGTAAAAAATAATTACATGATCATTTAAAATTAAATGATCGGAGCCATAAAATGAAAAATTTAGATATTTCTGTTATTATAACTGTATCAAGCCGACAAAAAAGGAGTGATACTGAAAGCATCTTTAATACTTATAAAGAATGTCTCACCAAAGTAAACGCCAGTTATGAATTCATTTATGTTACCGATGATTCATCTGATGATCTCTTTGGCTCACTTAAGAAATTACAGCAGAGAGGGGAGAATATTAAAATTGTTAAACTCGCAAGATGGTTTGGGGATGCATCAGCACTTAATCTTGGATTTGAAGAAGCTTCCGGTCGCCTGGTTCTGACACTACCTGCATTTCAACAAGTGCATGAAATGGAAATTTCACGAATGATTAATACTTTTACTTCCGAAAATGATATGATCATTGTAAGAAGAACCCGAAGAAAAGATAATGTTTTTCAAAGGTTACAGGCAAAAATTTTCCATGGACTTGTTAATATGATTCTTGGAATGCATTACCAGGATCTTGGTTGCAGGGTAAGATTATTAAAAAGGGAAGTCCTGGAAAATATTAAATTATATGGAGATCAAATTCGTTTTCTTCCGTTGTTAGCAAACAAATTTGGATTCAGAATTTTGGAACTGGACGTTGAACAATATCAATCTGATGGAGCCCCACGTTTCTATTCGCTCGGGCATTATACAGAAAGGTTAGTTGATCTTATTTCAATTTTCTTCCTTATTAAATTCACAAAAAAACCATTGAGGTTTTTCGGGTTCCCCGGATTTATAATATTTACTATAGGTACTTTACTTGCTTTATATCTTTTTTATCAAAGAACTTTTATGGGAATTGGCTT
>CAYNUV010000121.1:0-7841 GCA_964400245.1 uncultured Ignavibacteriaceae bacterium | reverse complement strand
TGTCGCGGCGTAGACCCGGGTTCGATTCCCGGGACGGGCGTCCCACCTTTTTGACCTAATCTAAGGGTGTGATTTTCCAGGTTGCTTATTTTTACTTAATTCTGATTTAATCTTTCTAAAGTCTATAGCTACTCTTTTCTTCAGTTCTTCTCCTCTGAATTGTTCACTAACCTTTTTTAAGTAATTTAGAAGTATTTTTTCTTCTGAAAGTTGCTTAAGGATCTGCTCTTGTTCAGATTTAGTATGTGCCATTTCAGTAACATCTTCCCCCATATCTTTAAAATTCTGTAGCCCTGTGGTGATGTATAACTTGCCTTCATTTTCATAAGGAAAAATTAATTCAAGTCTTAATAATTTGTCTATATGTGGCTTTAGATTTTTATGTTTCAAATCTAATTTTCCAGCTATCTCTAAAATACCATACCTTTTGTCACGATTATTCTTATAGTCAGGTGAGGGATGGTTCAATAACTCTAATATCTTTAAGTCAATTTCATCAAATAAAACTCTGGCCCTTTCTCCTATTCCTCGTTTCATATTATTACATGCCTTCAAATATTTTAAACCTTTTGTATAAAGAATATATTCTTTAAAAGTAAACATTTAAATAATCTCAAGTATCTAATATACTATGAAAGAATACATCCTTTCAAGGCTTATAGCAAAAGGTAATCCCACTGTAGAAACTCAAGAAAAAATAATAAAAATAATTGAGGGAATACGAGGACCAATATCTATAACCACATTATCAAAACTTTCTAAGACTGGATTTAATGAAACAAAGACTTCAATAGCATTTTTACATAAATTTGGAATTGTAGAAATAATCTCTTCAGGAGGCACAACTTTAGTTGAATACCGAGGCAAACAAAATGCAGAAGCTTAAACCATTTTCTAAAGAAGTAAACCCTGAAGAGATTATCCTGAAGTTAAAGGCCATGATAAAAATCGTGGAGGAGAAAAAATGGGTATGAACTCCCAAATCCACTTAACTCTGGAAACCTCTGAATTAGAAAAACTTAGAAAAGAAGCTGAAGAATTAGAGATCTCTGTTGCAGAGTTAATTAGAAGAAAGCTCTCTGAAAAACCTACTGAAAAGGAAGTTTTGGAATTAAGACGTTTGAAGGAATTCTTTAAAGGAGTTAACAATGGAAAATAAGCCCAATACAAGAGATGTTTCTAAAAAGAAGGAGAATAACCTATTTTTTTCTCAAGACACCCTATCCTATATACCTGAAAATACGTTTGCAGTTGAATTAAAGAGGCATTCCATACTAAAATTTATTGCAAAAAACCCAAATTCTACTATTTATCGGATAGCAAAGGGAGTTTCTATGGCTTATACTCAAGCACACCAAGCTATGAAAGAGCTACTTTTTGCTCGCCTAGTTTGCGTTAGACAAGGGTTTGATAGTAATGGGAAAGTTTGTGAAGTCTTCTTTTTGCCGCCAAAATTAAAAAAAGGAGGTGAAGATGGAGATCAGTGAATCAGAAATAAAGGCGGCAGCTAAAAAACTTGCCAAAAAAGCAAAAGTCGAAAATGTCTTTTCTATGAAATTAATGGCAAGTGAATTTTTAATGAAACAGCCTTTATTTTATAATAGAAACGGGACTTTTTGGATTTGGGATGTTTTACAAAGTAAATGGCTTATGACTGATGAGATAGACATTCTAAATTTGTTTTCTGAAAAAATGAATTTTGATACCACTAAGTCTCATATAAAAAATGAGCTTATCAATTCTCTAAAACAGTTGGGAAGACAACATATTCCTAAAGATCCAGAAAGAAATTGGTTACAATTTCAAGATACAATTATTGATATTTCTAACGGGAATAAATTTAAGGCAACAGCGGAGTATTTTATTACAAATCCTATTCCTTACCCACTAGGAAATACTGAATCAACTCCTACAATGGATAAGTTGTTTGGTGAATGGGTTGTTAAAGAAGGCTTACAAGATGAAAGTTATATTCAAACCCTATATGAAATTATTGCCTATTGTTGTTCCAATGAACAATTTCTCCAAACTATAATTGCTTTAACTGGTAGTGGAAGCAACGGCAAGGGAACATTTCTTAACTTAATATGTAAATTTCTAGGAGAACAAAATATTTGTTCTAGTGATCTAAAAACACTTTCTACAAGGAATTTTGAGGCCTCCGCACTTTACAGAAAGCTTTTATGCGTGATGGGTGAAGTGGACGCTCACGATTTAAAGAATACTGGACTTTTAAAAAAACTAACTGGTGAAGATTTAGTCAGATATGAATTTAAAGGTAAAACTCCATTTAGTGAATATTCTTCTACTACTTGTGTTATTTCCACAAATTCTTTACCTTTAACGCCAGATAAGTCAATAGGATTCTATAGACGTTGGTTAATTGTAGATTTCCCTAATCAGTTTAAAATTAAAAGAAATCTTATAAAAGAAATTCCAGATCAAGAATTTCCTAATTTAGCTTTAAAGATTGTTAGAATTTTAAGCGAGCTATATAAGAAAAATGAATTTACTAATGGTGGAACCATTGAACAAAAAACGCAAAGATATGAGGCTAGAAGTAATCCCCTAGCAATGTTTTTACAAGAATATTGCAATGATACAACTTCTGGAAAGATTAAGATAAAAGAATTTTGTGAGCAGTTTAATACCTATCTCAAAAATCATAGGTTAAGACCAGTTACTACAAGAAAAGTTGGGAATATCTTACGTGAAGAAGGTTTTGAAATATCTGCAAGAAACTTTGCAGAAGATGGAAATGAAGTTTCCGCTAAAGCTGTATTAGGAATAGATTGGAAGAATCTTCATTCCAGAGATATGAAAAATTCTAGTAGTTCTGGTAGTTTTTCAGGAGACCATCAGCTACCAGAACTACCTGAAAAAATCGAGGTTATAAAAATAAAATGAACTCCGAACAATATCTTAAATTTAAAAATATGAGGAAACAGTATCTAAATGAGATTATTATAGATATAGATGACAGAACTGAGCATGGATTATTATGCTTCATGCAAACAGGTATCAATCTAGTTAACAATGGATATAATATTGAAATTTGGTATGCTACTGGAATGAAAAATCCCCATATCCATATCAAAAACATCTTAAGTCTTGATGGTTTGAATAAAGAGGAAGGCACAAGATATAGAAAACTATTTTTTGAAAGATATATCCCTAAAGATTTTTGGAGAGTCAATAGATTAAGTGAGGATGTTGGGGCAATTCCAGATTACTCAATAGCAGAGAGTTATGAAAATGCTTACCATCCTATTGCGGAAGAGAATAAACCCCATTATAAGTACAAAACTATTAAGTTATTAAGAAGTAATTTTAATAAAAATGCTATAAATCAAATTGAAATTGACTTATGGGATAAGGCTAAACTACCCGAACTACCAAAATTGAGTATAGCCTGTAAATCGATAAAAGAAGAACACTTCAAAACTCTTGCTAGAAAGATAGCGGGAAAGATTTCCATTATAGTTATAGCCGATCAGTTCGGACTAACCCCTCTAAGTAAGAAATCTAGGATTTGTCCATTTCATTCAGATAGCAATCCATCTCTTTCATTAAAAGAAGATTTAGGTTTGTTTAATTGCTTCGGTTGTCATGCTTCAGGAAATATTATCAAGTTCTATGCTATGCTCAAAAAGTTAAATCCCAGTTTTGAAGTTTTAAATGGAGCATTGATATGAAAGTCGCTATATATGCTAGAGTTAGTGATGATAAGAAGAAATCAGATGGTGACAGAAGACAAGATGTTATGCGCCAGGTAGATCTCTTAAAAGAATACGCTAAGCGTAAAGGTATTACAGAACCTAGTGAATATATTGATGATGGTAAAAGTGCCTTCACAGATGACTTTAATCAAAGACCAGCTTTCAAAAAGCTACTTAATGATTGTAGAGCTCACTGGATTAAGGAAATATACATAGAAGATATGACTAGGTTCAGCCGTAATCTTTCATTAGGATTACAATGGATCAAAGAACTTGGAGAACTTAATATACAACTCTTTTCAATAAGGGAAGGAGATATAGAAGCAACCAGTTCTCAAGGATGGATGAAGTCTGCTATAACTCTTATGTTTGCAGAATGGGATAGTCGAATTAAAAGTGAGAAAGTAAAGAGCGGTATGCAAAAGGCTAAAAATTTAGGTAAACACATAGGTAGGGTAAAAAGATGACATTTTCAAAAAGAGGATTTAAGATATTTACAAATGTGATGATTGGATCATTTACATTAATTATGATTGGATTAATGATTGTAATGCCAGTAACTATTGAAAGCTACAAATTCATAGCTTATTGTGGAATGGGGATATTTACTTTTCTTAATATATTAGAAACTATTTCTAAGAGCTTAAATTGATTTTTCATATAATAATTATTTATTAGATAATGCCCACTTACCAGATAACTTTTTAATACAGAGGTATATGTTTTTCTATGAATGAAGTAGTTGCCCCTGTACTAAAAGAAGGAAATGCTCGTATGGTTTCTATTATCTTATATTTTATTATAATGTGCGGGATGCTTTATCTATTCTTTTCAGTAATGTTATCTTGTTTAGCAACCCAAACAACAGGACAATGTTTTAGGAGGTTTTGGTTATTCTATACTATAACGGTTATCATACTAGCTTTGGCATATTTACCACTCCTAAAGATGATTAATCAAATAGTCTTCAATTTTAGAGTTACTGATGACTATATTTCTCAAGTAAGAAGAAGGGCAGAAATTGAAAATATTAAATCTCTCAAAGAAATGGGTTATAAAATTGATGAAACGCAATTTTCGGACGGTATCAAAAAACTGATTGGTAAATTTAATATTCCAAGAAAAAATAAGAAAAAATGAATTATATTACTCTCTAAATTTAAAATATGGATAAAAATACAATAGATATAGACTTGAATTACTCTCCAAAGATATTGGAAAATGGAGATGTAGAACCTCACGAAATTCTTTTTATTTCAGACATTGAGCATTTTAATAGTAAAATAAATAAACATCTTTTTGAAAGAATAAAAAATGAGAAATTCAAAGCAGTTATTCTTCTAGGAGATAATCTATCTGGTTTTAGCACAGAGAATCCATTATATAAAATATTTGAACAAAGTTACACTGCATTTGAAATGTTTTATAATGTAAAGAAAATAATGAAGAAATATCCAAGGAAAAAAGTTGACCAATTTGATGTAGCTAGGCTTTGGATTGGGCAACATGTTTCAAATAAACTGTCAGAAAAATATTCTAAGGAATTGAAAGCTTTCAAGTCTTTTGTTAGGGAGTGTCGTAAGAATAATATCCCAATAGTTCTTTTCTCGGGAAATCACGATTCTCTTTTTTCAATGTCTAATTTAATGATGAATGAAAGATTTATTCCAGTTATCAAGGAAATAAGCTCTCTAAAGGGGTTGAAAATTCCTAATGACTTTGAGATAATTAAACTCAAAAAGGATTTGTATCTAATGGGAATCCACACTGATGAAGACGGAATGGGAGTACACCAATTTTCAAGAATTAAAAGAATGCTTGAGAGTTTAGATGAGGATATTAAAAATCCAGGACAAATCATCTTCGTTTCTCATATTCCAGGCATCAAAAAATTCACAAAGCTTGGATCTCCCGATATTACAAACTTCAAAAAAAGATTCAAGTTCAAATATCATTATCATGGACACTGCAAAGATTATTATGGGGAGTATGATGAAGAAGGCATACCAACCAAGTCAGTTCACATTAAAGACGAAGATAAAGGAATACAAGACGATTAAATAATAATTTTGAAAAAAATAGCTTTGATTAGCTAGATTTTTACAGTATAACAATATCTAAAAGTTCTTAAGAAATCTATTTTTATGGAAAATAACCCATCCGTAAAAGGAAATAGTTTGGAAAGAGCTGTCGAATTTATTGAAAAAACCATTCTCGCAACTAACCCTTCTCTTAGAGGAGCTAAATTCGAAATTGAAACTAAGAAGAAAGTAAATAATGGAGGGGCTAGATATGAAATAGATCTTTTTGTGCAAATAGATCAAGGTTTTGGATATAAATCGATATTTATTTTTGAATGTAAAAACTGGGAAGCAAAGGTTTCTCGCAATGAAATAACTGAATTCTCAGAGAAAATTAAGATAACAAAGGCTCAGAAGGGTTTCTTTATAGCAAAAGGATACACTTCCGATGCCGAAGCAAGAGCAAAACAAGATAATATTGATTTGTTGTATGTAGATGATAATCCAATTGATCTTTCATTCCCACAATTTGACTTCTTTAATAAAATAAACAAGATTATTGCTATTGAAGTTAGAGGTTTTGGAGTTATTGATGATCTAAAAACTAATAGAGAAGTCATTGATTGGGAAAATTGCATAGTCAAATATAAAGATAGAGATGGAAAATTCAAGGATTTCATTACCTTATTGACAGAAGAAATGGCAAGTGAAATAATGAAAGACGATAAGTTGAATAATCTGGTTACGGGAAAACATTCTTTTGAATCTGAAAAAGAATTTCTTTTCCAAAAAGGAGAATTATTCATTAAAGAGCCTTCTCTTTATAGAGAAATAGAAAAAGTTAAGATAAAAGTGGTTTTTGAAACAGAACTAATCCGCCCTAAAGTTGTTTTTAGAATAGATGTATTAACACGTGGTAGATTTATTGAGTATGAAGCTGTGAAGACATCGACTGGTGGAGAGGTTAAATTTGAAATGGTAACAATAAATAGAGGAAAAGAAACTGATTAGCTATAACTTTCTAGGAATCATCTCAACAGCTCTCTTAATTACACCCTCAGGTATCTCTTTAAGTAATTCTTGAATTGGTCTTTCTATACCTGCAAAGTTCCATTGTTCAATTAGATTTCCATTATTTTGTAATCTGCTATGAAGGTGTTTATGCCATTCTACTTCTTTAATGGGAACTACTGTAAAGAAAGGTTCGTGATCATGGATAACAATTAAATGCGTTTCTGGCCAAAATTGAAGATAATTCTTAATCTGAGTATAACTAAAACCATACAAAGCAGTTTTTGCCTCTCTTCTATCAATAAATGAACGGAACTTAACATCAATCAATAACACTTCATTAGTTTTAGAGTTAACTGCTATAAAATCGGGCATGGAGCGTATTCTTTTGCTAATTTCATCTTCATTATTGTCTTTGAGAGATTTCTTTAAAGAATCAATATGGTTCTCCATTCCATATTTGATGCATTTCCAGTTAGGTGTTGAATTGATCAAGAATTCTACGATGCTTTCTGCAATGTTTCCTACAGCCTTTTTCTCAGTCCAAAGGGCTTCAGAATCTACCATTTATTTACAATAGCCAAACCTTATAAAAAGTTACCTGTTTGATTTTTAGAGCCTCTTTATTGTAAAGGTTCATTTTTTTCATGCAAAATTTTTCTACATGTCTATTATTTAATAATTAACTCTTACTATTAGGGAAAATAAGGGGATTTAATATAATGACATTACTTATTTTAGATGTACATACATTACATATACATAAAGTATTTTAAGTCCATAGGGGTGAAATAAAGAAATAGCTACAATGATTGAAAATAAATGGTTCCAAAAGACAATAAGGTTCCCAGAAGAATTCAAAGATACTTATGAACAGTTTGAAGAGATAATCAAGTTAGACCCAGAAATAAAGGATAAAGCCACTCAAAGACAAATATCAAATGGCTTTGAGTCATTAGGATTGCGTACAGCAATTAAATTCTATGTTGAGTGTAATTTGCATCTTTTAATTGAGAAAATGTACCCACATCTAAAGGGGGGTCAAAAACCAACCCAAATTAATGAAGAAAAGAAAGACCCTTCAAATGGC
>CAYNUV010000120.1:0-7853 GCA_964400245.1 uncultured Ignavibacteriaceae bacterium | reverse complement strand
ACCAAATACGTGGTGAGTATGTGCTTGGACGACTAATCCTTGCAACAACACAGCAACCTTTCCATACGGAAAGGAGGCAGTTAACAGAGACACGCCCCCTCAAAATATTGGTCAACAAAGTAACCTCTTTTCTGGGGGGAATTATCCCTCTTAAAAGAAACTTAAAGGTTAAAATAATATGAATATTTGGTTAAGCAAAGTATATAGTCGCCTTTCCGATCGGAGTTGATTTTTCGGCAAAAATGATTAGAATCGCTATAGAAAGGAATCCATTATTAGAATTTTTTGAAGGAGATGCTGAAGACTTAAATTTTGATTCGAAATCTTTCGATGCAGTTACTATGAATTTCGGAATGCTTCATATGTCCAACCCAGGAAAAGTATTTAGCGAAGCAGGACGTCTTCTTAAAGAAGAAGGAAGATTTGGCTTTACAATCTGGGCAAAGCCGGATATTAATCCCGGTGCAAGGATTATTAACGATGCAGTAAATAAATTTGGAGATCTCAATATTACTTTGCCGGAAGCCCCTTCATCTTTTCTCTATTCTGATCCTGCTGAATGTCTTAAAGCTTTTCAATCAGCTGGTTTCAATCCTGATTCGATGAAATTTTTTACAGCAAATGCTGAATGGAAGGTACCAACATCATCTTTCTTCTTTGAAGCTGAACTTAATGCAGGAGTAAGGACATCTGCGTTATTAAAGAAACAATCTGATGAAGCTTTAAGAAAAATTAAATCCTATACTGAAAAAGAAGTTGAGAAACTCAATATGAAGATGGATTTATAATTCAAATGACTGCCCTTATAATTTCTGCTGAAGTTAATTTAAAAGGATAATATCTAAAATCCTCCTGTTCTGAAACTTACACCCACAATTACAAACAAAACAGAAATAATTGTTACAGGTATAATATGCCAGGCTAATGAAGAAAGATTACTTTCATTCAGATGGGGAATAATTCTCAATCTTGCATCTGCGGCTAAAATAATTGTTAATAATAGAAGAATAATTTTATACCCGATAAAAGTTGGAATACCAGGTAGAAAAGAAAACCAAAGAGAGAAATCCGGAAGCATATTATTTGCAAGATAAAATCCTGTTAAAACCTGAATTATCAAAGCAGGTATTCCAATTTTCTCATAAGGTCCTTCAAAACTCTGAATAATTTCAATGGATTTATTTTTTAATGCTTTCGGCAAAATCAAAATAGATAAAATTAAATGACCGCCTGTCCATATTGTTGCACCCAGAATATGCAGAAGAATTATATACTTGTACATTCGTCATTCCTTTTTAAGCTATGTAAATAACGGTTATAAAGATTACAGCATAAAGTAACCTTCAAAGTCACAGTGTCTTTATTTCTTTATTAGAATTAATAACTTTTGAAGACTTATAAAGAGGCACCTTGAAATAAAAAGTCGTCTCAATATCTTTTTTACTTTCGACTTTTATCTCAATATTGTGAACTTCAAGAATCTTCTTAACAATTGCTAAACCTAGCCCAAGACCTTCATTACCTTTTATTCCTGTTCTACTGCCTCTCTTATACCTATCAAATATATTTGGAAGTTCTAAATCAGAAATACCTTCACCGCTATCCCGGATACTTACAGTTATATAATCATTTTCTTTGTTAAGCTGTAAATCAATCATTCCATTTTCAGGAGTAAATTTTATTGCATTCTCTAAAAGATTCTGAATTACTCTTTCCATCATTCCTATATCAGCATAAGCCATTGGTAAGTCATAAGGGAATTTTGTTTGCAGTTCAATCTTTTTTGCTTCAGCAAGGTTACCAGCCAGTTCATAACAGCTTCTGCTCTCATTTGAGAAAGTCTTTGATTTGATGAGTTACTTCCAACATCATCAGTATGCCCGCTTATTTCAACTTGTATTTCTGGATATGTTCTTAATGTTCTTATAGCATTCTGGAGTGTTTCTTCAGATTCCGGTGTTATTTCAGCTTTTCCAGTCGCAAAGGTTATTCCTTCAAGAATGATAGGTACACCAACTTTTACAACATCATCTTCAGCATCCAGTGGATTAGTTTCTCTTCTTGTTTCAATTCCATCATCCACTGTTCCGCCATCGGTATCCGGGTTAAGAGGATCAGTTTTGTATTTATTTATTCCCTCACCATCGTCTAATGTATCACCATCAGAATCAGCTTTAAGCGGGTTTGTCTTATAATTATTAATTTCAGAACCATCGCTTAAACCATCCCCGTCAGTATCAGCTTTTAAATAATTTGTTTTATGGTTGATTAATTCATCATAATCACTTAAACCATCGTTATCGGTATCGGCTTTCAAAGGATCGCTCTTATGAGTTTTTAATTCATCACCGTCATTTAGTTTATCTCCATCAGTATCTTTGTTTAACGGATCAGTTTTATATGTATAAATTTCTTCGCCATCTTTTAAGCTATCTCCATCTGTATCAGGATTAAGCGGATCGGTTTTATATTGATTTACTTCTTCACCATCATTTAAACCATCACCATCAGAATCCGGGTTTAACGGATCAGTACCTAATTGTTCTTCATCCATTCTAAGCAAACCATCCATATCATTATCATGATTTGGTTCTCCGCCAAATGTAAATCCAGCACCTAAATTGAAATAAGCATCTGTTGCAGAAACATGTTTATCATAATAATTAAGGTTTTCTGTAAATGAGTAACCGACACCTAAGTTTAATTCAAATAATACAACATCGGATAAAGCGAACTGAGCACCTGTACCAACAGAAAAAATCCCATCCCATCCTTCATCATCTACCGGGTGTTCATTTGCCGAAACAGGTTTTTCTTTCACTTTATAGTTAATTCCGCCGCCGCCGGCATAAAAATATGGGTTCCAGCTTTTCATTTTAAAAGGGTTCATAACAAATCTTATTTCAATAGGAATAATTTCAGTTTCATACTTTGCTTCCATAAAATCCTTACCTGCATAAACTCCATAACCACCACCCAATTCTGCTTGAAGTCCTTCAACAACTTCAAATCTTAAAAATACTCTACCAAGATAAGAGAGTTCGTAAGAACCGGTTAAATCTTCTTTGCTGAATTCGTTTGTAGGATAAAGAATATTGCCCTGTATGCCAAATTGAACTCCTTCAGTGGTAAATTGACTGAAAGAATTTGATGAAAGCAATAGAAGTATAATTATCAAAAAAAAACTTCTATATGAATGTTCCATAAAGTTTTCCCTTAATTTTTTTTGAAATAATTACAATCGCCGAATCATATTATTGCTGCTTTTTTAAGCCCTCTGTATTTCACAATATGATTTTCAAAGTTCGACGGGCTAATTATAAAATTAAGGTAATTGAATGTCAATAAATTATAAAAATAATTTACGGCGATAGATTAAATGATAGATTGGTCTGTTTAATGAGATGAGTTTATGCGATTATTTATTAAGCTTCTTGTGCTTCAACAATAGCCTGTAAATCCGGTTGTGCATCAATACTTTTAAAATATTTAGCAGCATTATCAAAATATGATTTACTTTTTTTCTTGTCTCCAAGGCTTTTATAAAGTAACCCGAGTTCAAAACTTGTTTCTGCAAAATTTAATTTATTGCCGACTTCTGTGTTTATTCTAAGGCTTGTCAGCAAATAATTCTCAGAAGTTTCAAAATTTTGTTTGCTTCTTTGTATTATACCCTTTACTTTATAAATCTCTGCGATTGATAATTTGTCATTTATTTTATAACAAATTTCCATTGCTTTATCTCCAAAAGCTTCAGCTAAAGAAAAATCTTTCTTTAAAGTATACAGATAGGCTTTACTTACATAAGTAATTCCCAGTGTTGTATATGATCCGGATTGCAATGATGTGGTTATGCTTTCATCAAAATTGTTAATGGCTGTTTCAAATTTATTAATCTTTAGATAAGTCATTCCTATGTTGTGGTTAATTTCAGCAACTCTTTTAAGATTTGAAAGCCTTTGAAAATATAATAAAGCACGCTGGTAATAAGTTAGAGCGAGTTCATAGTTCCCCTGGATGGTATTTATGATACCAAGATTAACTTCAATAGTGCCTGTTAATGAAATATCTGTTTTATTTTCATTTAAAGAAAGACTCTTCTCAAAATGTTTTTTTGCTTTTTTCAAATCGCCAATTTCACCATAGATAGTCCCGAGCATGTTTTCACATTTAGCTAATCCATAAAAATTATTCTGTTTCTCAAAATGTTTTTTTGCTTTTTTAATGTTATTAAAACTTAATTGCCATTGAGCCTGCATGCTATACAATTCTCCAAGTGAAAGGTATGCATTGGCAGAAATACCCAGGTATTGTTTTTTATTTTTTGTTTCTGCGAGGAGTTTTTCATTTATATCAATTGCAAGAGAAAATTCACCTGCAGAAATAGTCTTCTGTCCAAGCGAAAGAAGGAATTCCAGGAAATTATTCAATTTGAGCTTTGCTTCAGCAAAAGTTATAAGGAGATCGGTTTCTATTCTTATTCGTGAATCTTCTTGGATATGATTCTCAATCCAGTTAAGATTATTTTTAAACTCATTAATTTCGAGCTTACTGAAGTGACTTTTTAATATTTCCTGTAAGAAGTTATCTTTTTTGGATTCGAGAGTATTCATAATTTTTTTTTTCTTATATATATTTTATAGAAAATAAATTTTTTGATTTACTGCAAATAAAATCTGTTTATCTTGTATATCCGAATCTTGAAAAGTGAGGTATTTCCCCTTCTTTTAATTCAAGTGTACCAGATGAAATATCTACATTAAGTTCTTTATACTCTACAGTTCCATAATTCCCTGAAGGATCATAATAAACAAAATCAATATCATCCGGATCTATTCCATATAAATCCAATCCTTCGAGTTTTACATAAAGCTCAGCAGGTTTATCAAATACCATTGATGGTGAATAAGTTATTGTTCCATTTACGTCATCAACAATCATTGTTATAGTTTGTGTACCTTCAAAGGAATGCTTTTTGAAATTTAATTTGGCAATTACTTTAACTTCTCCATGAGGACCAGCTGAATAGTGTTCATCAATTTTAAGTTCTCCACCGTCTTTTCCTTTTATTGTTTTGGTTACAGAGAATACATTTTCAATGGAAAGACCGTCGCGTTGAGGTAAAGTAATCCAGTTTGGTGCAGATGCCTGATTATTTTCAGGAGTCACTATAGAATCTTTATCACTACACCCAGCGAAGAAAAAGATTCCTGCGATTATTATTGATAAGAAAGTTTTCATTGTTATCTCCAGTTTGTATTTTTTAATTTGTTAAATAAATCTGTTTATCTTGTATATCCAAATCGTGAAAAGTGTTTTATCTTTGCATTGTGAACGCCTAAAATTCCTCTTAAAAAAACGAAATCAATTGAATCATATTGACATGGATCAGTTGTTCCATCTTCTGCTATGTAAGCAAAACCTACATTTTCAGGGGTAAAACCAAGTTCTTCTAAATCAAGACCAGTATAAATAAGATCAAGTGAAAGTTCTTTATTAAAATCCATGTGTGGTTCACAAATGATAGAAGGCATCTGGTAATCAGCAGTTAGGGTAATATTCCTTGTTCCTTCAAAAGAACCGGGAGGAAAATCAAGTTTAGCATTAACAACATTTACTCTTAAATCAGAGCCAACATATAAGCCTGTTAAATGTATTACTCCTCCAGTTTCGCCATTAATTGATTTTGTAATAGTTGTGGGGTGTTTTACTAACCCTTGTCCATTACCAGGTTTAGAAAGCGTTGTATTTTCAGTACTTGGAGATTCCGGGTTATTTATTATTGAATCTGAACAACTAATAAAACCTATTGATGTTAAAAGTATAATAAGTAGTGATAATTTTCTGAACATATAATCCTTTATTTATTTGTGAATACTTAAGTCTGAAATAATTTTTGTAATTGTTAATAGCCAATTGAGATGCCATAACGATGCAAGTAATTCTTACTCAAGTTTTTTATAAGAAGAAAATATTCCGTAATACTTACTATTGAGTTAAGAAATTATTACTGTAATGTTTTAGTAAAGTGTTCTGGAATAAGAAAGGTTACTTTGGTTGGTTTTTGAGATGAAAATAGAATAATTACGATAAATTCAATTAAATGTATCATCTTGAAAAGATTTAAAGTATTGATTTGATGAAATTTATTTCATCCTCATTTATTGTGTGCCCCATCCCTTTATAAATTCTTTTTATAACAGAAGCCCCAAGTTCCTTCAAAATTTCAGCAGTTTCATTTACTCTTACTTCAGGGATATGCGGGTCAAAATCGCTGCATCCTAAAAAAATTGGGCAATTATCAAAAGAACCGGAATATATTTCTTTTACAATTTTATTACCGATTAATCCTCCGCTTAATCCAATTACTCCCTTATATTGTTTTGCATTTCTTGCAGAATATTCAAGTGCAAGGCACGCACCTTGCGAAAATCCTAAAAGGATAATTTCTTTATCAAGAATTCCGGAATCATTTAACTTTTTAAAAATGTTGCTTATTACTTTTAAACCGGAAGATAAACCCGGTTCATTATTTTCAACAGGTGAAAGGAAACTGTACGGATACCAGGTATTTCCATAAGCTTGCGGGGCAGCATAAATATATTGATCCGATTGAAATTCATTTGTCAAAGTGAGAATACTTTCCGCAGTTGCGCCTCTACCATGGATTAATATCATTGCTGATTTTGCAGAATTAATATTTGCACCATCCAACAATAACTTCTGGTTTTCATGTGGATTATGGATATTCATAATGTATTTATTCAGGGATTATAATTTTTGGAAGATTGGCTTCAATCTTTGTACGCACAGACTCATACCATACTGGTAACTTTAAAGATTTTCCAAGTGTTTCTGCAGTTTCATCAATTAAAAATCCTGGTGGGTCTGTTGCTATTTCAAACAAAACATTTCCAGGTTCCTTAAAATAAATTGATTGAAAATAATTCCGGTCAACTACGGGAGTAACATCAATATTTTTTTGAATAAGTTTTTCCCGCGCTTTTAGTTGAGTACTATCATCATCAGTTCTAAAAGCAATATGATGAACTGCACCAACTCCCATTATTCCCCGCGATTGATTAGGCAGGGATATAAGATCAACATAAGTTCCTGGGCCTCCATTATTTAAAGCTAAACGGATTCTGTTTTCAGCTTCATTTACTTTTTTAAATTCAAGAAGTTCAGTCATAAATCTTTCAGTGGCTGCTGTATTCAAATGCCATATTGATGCACCCCAGAAACCTCTGATCGAATGTTCTTCAGGAATAAAAGAAGATTTCCATCCCTGCCGCTTTTCTTCTTCACTTGCTATTATCTCTACCTCAAATTCATCGTGATCTTCAAAGATTAAAACCTTTTCATCAAAGCGGTTTAAAGGACCGGCAAAAACAATATTATTTTTTGTTAAATGCTGCATCCAGAAATCCAAAGAAGAAATAGGAACTGAATATGAAATAGTTCCAATCTGACCTGTTCCCCTTTTTCCTTTGTAGCCTTGGTCGTTCCATGGAAAGAATGTAAGAACAGAACCCGGATTTCCAATGATGTCACCATAATAAAGATGATAGGTATGAGGATCATCAAAATTCACAGTCTTTTTTAAAAACCTGAGTCCAAGAATTTTTACATAGAAGTCAACATTCTTTTGCGGATTCCCGGCAATAGCTGTAATGTGATGAATCCCTGTAATATTATTTTCATTATTCATTAATAATTCCGAATGTTATTTTACAAGTTTAGAAATTTGTTTGAACTCATTTGTTTTTTTTGTAATCATAACCTAACTCAAAATGGATCTTAAGAAGATAATGATTAAAATTATTATTTTTAATAAATAGGATCCATTCCAT
>CAYNUV010000119.1:0-7859 GCA_964400245.1 uncultured Ignavibacteriaceae bacterium | reverse complement strand
AGTAACCAAATAATGTAGAGACCTCTTCTTTTACCATTTTTTCATCAAAAATATATCCATTAGAAAAAATACATTTTCTTCCGCCACCTTCACAATAAGCATCCACAGTGCTTTGAACAGGACTGGGCATACCAACACGGAACAACCAATAATTTTCTTTTTCTTTAACACAATCAAATTTGTTTACATCAACAGGTGGATAAATAACATCAGAATCTCTCCCGTAAATTCTTTTAATCTTTCCGGCTATAAATTTTGAATTGGCAACTATGTAATCCGGCCTTGATGCGGTTTTAAGATCCCATCTTCTCAAATAATTAATTACAAACCTTGCAGCAAATCCCTTTAATCCTTTAGAAATGTTTGCCTGATTAAGATACAATTCGGTATTATCCCAGGCATATCTCATTGGTGAATGACAGTAGCTAATATGAAGTTGGTTAGGATTTTTTCTTAAACCTTTGGTAACTGCGTGAGAGCTTGAGATAATAATATCATATCCGGTAAAACCAAATCTCTCAATTGCAAAAGGAAACAAAGGTAAATAATAGCGGTGTTTTGTTTTTGCAAAAGGCAGTTTCTGAATGAAAGAAGTTTTAGGTGGCTTAGATTTTAAAATTATTTTTCTTTCTTCTTCAGACAAAAAATCAACGAGAGTAAAAACATCAGCATCTGGCCAAATATTTGTAAAAGATTCAACAACCCTTTCAGAGCCTGCATAATTATCAAGCCATTCATGAACAATTGCGGTTTTCAGATGATTCAACTTCAGCTTAATTCCCTATATTCCTTATCCACTTGATTCCCTGTATTTCCTATCCAAAAATAAAAATAAATTTACGGATAGACGAATTGCCGGATTTGTCGAATTCGATAGTCCAATAATTTGTCAATAGCCTAATTTGTTAATTCGAGAATCAATAGTTGCAACTATCTTATTTAATGTTTTTTTATCAAAAATATTTAAGTTATACTCTAAAAAAAAACAAAGAAGTTAAGCTATGTTAGCAGTTAAAGGGATTTATGAAAATGGTGAAGTAAAATTTTTGACATAGATAAAAATCGAAAAAAGTTGATGTTATAATAACATTTCTCGAAAATGTCAAAACTGAAAGTGAAAAAACTTGATTTGCCAAAAATTTTCTTCACGGTAAAGCAGGAGATTAACTATCTTTTCTGATCCGGCATAGTTAACAAGCCATTCGTGTATGGTTGCTATTTTCATTTAATTACCGTCAGTTCAAAGTATAATTCGGCAGCAGGAAGAATCCAGCAGAAAAGTCTTTCATAAATCCGTTTATTCTTATTTACCAGGAATTCGATTCCAAACCATTTTAAGGGATTGAAGAGAGGACGTTTACCACTATAAGTAAAATACTCCCTGAACGATATATGGCATTTTATAATTCTAAAATCAACATCTTTCAGATAGAAAGAATGTTTATAAGCAAGGGACTTATCAAAATAATTAAAGCTCCTGCTTGAAAAGAAAGTTGTATGGGTTGGATCGGAATACATATTATCAGAAGAAAAATGCGGGGTGGATATTTTTATAATTGCACCGGGTTTAGCTACCCTAAAAACCTCCGATAAAATACCAAGCAGGTTTGTTGAATGTTCGAGTACATCATCGAAAATAACCTCATCAAAGGTACTATCTGTAAATGGCCAGGGAGTTAAATTCATATCGTGTACTATATCAACACAGGGTAGAGAAACAACATCCATCCCGGTATAGCCTTCTCTTTTTTTATCTCCGCAGCCTACATCAAGCTTATTGGTCATCGGTTAAATACTTTTGATAGATATTATCTATTGAAGAGATCATTTTATTTATTGAAAATTTTTCAGAAAAGATTTTTTTTGAATTGTCACTGAATCTTTTATGTAACTCTGGATTATTACAGATTTTCTTTATATGATTCTCAGCAGATTTTAAGTCATCCAGATTATATAATATTCCATTATAATTATTAATTATCACCTCATTATTACCTGTTACATTGGTAACCACTGCAGGTAATCCAAGCATTGTTGATTCTATAAGTGAGTAAGGCAAACCTTCCCATCTTGATGTGGAAAGGTATAAATCACAAGCTGCAATATAATCTAAAGGATTATCTTTGAATCCAGTCAGAAAAATATTATCAAGCTTCTTTATCTTAATTACATTTTCTATTGCTTGTTTTTCTTTTCCATCGCCAACCCATATAAAAAGATAATCATGATCATCTTTAAATAATTCAGCAATTTTAACAGATGCCTCCATATTTTTTTGAAAGTCAAACCGAGTTGTAGTTAAAACTAAATTTTTATCCGGCGGCAAATTAAGTTTATTTCTCAATGATTGTTTATCTGAATTTACTTCTGTAAAAGGAACCGCATTATAAATAATTTGTGATTTTTTTTCAGAATAAATATTGTAAGCCAAACAAACACTTCTTTCTCCCTCAGAAACATTCAGGTAAAGATTAGTATACTTTTCAAGAATACGTTCATAAAATATATATAAAGACCTTTTAATCGGGCCATAAGCACCGATGTGAAATCCATGAAAAGTAAAGATTACTTTTATTTGGGGGTATAATATTTTTAATAATCGCGCATATAAACCTGCTCCTTTACCATGAGCATGAACAATCTTAATTCCATTTTTTTTAACGAAGGATTTTAATTCCATCAATTTGATAAAAGAAAATGCTCTGAATGGGGTCTCAAAAAAATTATTTTCACCTAACTCTCTTTTCCACTTTATTCCATATGGTTTTTCTAATGGAGATGCTGTGTAGAGTATATATTTATCTTTTAAGTTACTGATTATTGAGTCTATATGTTTTGGCGCTCCTCCCCAGCCAGCTCTGAGTGTAATTTGAAGTATCATTTTTTTATACAATACTGCACGAAAATTTTATTAAAAAACCCAAAGTTAATTTTCTTTATTTTAGCATCAATAGTTTATTTAACATTTTATATATATAATGAAAATATCCATTATCACGCCGGTTTATAATTCTGCAACTATTATTGAGAAGAATGTTAATTCAATAATAACGCAGAATTATAGAAACTTTGAACATATTATCATTGACAATTTAAGTTCAGATGCGACACTGAAAATCATAAAAAATATTTATTCAGAAAATAAATTGACAAATAAATTACGAATAATAAGTGAGAAAGATGAAGGTATAGCCGATGCTTTTAATAAAGGTATAACAACTGCTGCTGGTGAAGTAATTGCTATTTTAAACAGCGACGATGTTTATTTTAACAATCAGGTATTTGAAACGATAGAGGATATTTTTAAAGATCCCGAAATACTTTTTGTGCATGGAGATATTTATTTTGATGACCCGGTATATGGGTCAAACATCAGGAAACCTTTACTTTGCCCGATAACAACAGCAATGCCTTATAATCATCCATCAATGTTTATAAGAAAAGAGATTTATGAAAAATATGGTTCGTATGATGTTTCTTATAAATATGCAATGGATTATGAATTTATAATAAGACTTGAAATGGTTTTTCCCGGTTTCAAGGGAAGAGGGAGATACTATACTGAACAACCTGTTGCGATAATGTATTCCGGAGGTGCTTCATGGAATAATGAATTAAGATCAATTGAAGAATCAAAGGCTGCATTAAAAAAATATGGTTTCTGGAACTCCGCAGCGCAGAAAAATTATTTGCTGAGGGTTATCCGGACATATTTTAAAAAGTACCTTAACGGATTGAATCTTAGCGGTGTGGTAAAATACTGGAGATATAAAAAGTGGAAGAATTAGTTGTCCGAAAAAATACTTTTAATTCTTCTTTGCAAGCTAAAAAGGATATAGTTCTTGTGTTCATCAATTACTTCAATATCTTTAGAGATTTATATGTATAATTTCTGCACATTATTTGATTCTAACTATCTCTCACGAGGAATGGCTCTTTATCATTCGTTGGAAAAAGTATGCACAGAATTTCATCTTTACATTTTTGCTTTTGATGACCAGACATTTAACATTCTTAAAAAATTAAACTTAGTCAATGCAACAATAATTTCCCTCAGCCAACTTGAAGATGAAGATCTTCTTCGGGTGAAACCAACGAGAACAGTCGCAGAATATTGTTGGACAGCGACGCCAGCCACAATTTATTATGTTATAAAGAATTTTGATGTTGAAAGCTGTACGTACATTGATGCAGATGTCTACTTTTATTCATCGCCTCAAATAATCTTTGATGAGTTTGCCGATAATTCCGTCTTAATCACAGAGCATCGATTCTCTCCCGAGTATATTAAAGAGGAAAAACTCAGCGGCAAGTACTGCGTTCAGTTTATTACTTTTAGAAACGACAAAAACGGTTTAGAGGTGTTAACTTGGTGGAAGGATCAATGTATAATTTGGTGTTATAATCGTGTTGAAGATGGAAAATTCGGTGATCAAATGTATTTAAATGATTGGACAACTCGTTTCAAAAAAGTCCATGTGCTTAAACATCTTGGCGGGGGTTTGGCAGGATGGAATATTTCTCAGTATGAATTCTTCAAAGAGAAAGAAGAATTCTATGGAATAGAAATAAAATCCAAATCACGATTTGATGTTATATTCTACCACTTTCATTATTTGAAGTATTACACAAACGGAAAATTACAAATAGGCCCAAGGATAATTTCAAATAGTGCTAAGGAATATTTCTATAAGCCATACCTTAAAGAACTTGATGAAATGAAAAGGAAAATCTTAAAGATTAATCCGGCTGTTGATCCACATGGAACAGAAAAGCAAATATATAATTGGAAGACTCCACTGTCTTATCTTAAAAGAAAGATTCTTGGTACACACAATGTTTACAAATTAGATGAGTTTTCAAAGTTATGAATCTTTCCTCAATCATAATTGTTAAAGATGAAGAAAAGAATATCGGCAGATGCATTAAAAGCCACCTTGTTTGCATTGATGAGATTATTGTTTTGATTGATGACCGGACAAAAGATTCAACACTTGAAATAATTAAATCCTTTTCGAAAGTAAAATATGAAGTTGTTAAATGGCGGGGATTTTCTGCAACAAAAAAATATGTAATTACTCTTTCATCAAATGATTGGATATTGTGGATAGATGCTGATGAAGCTTTAACTCCTGAACTGACTAAAGAATTGATTGAATTCAAAAAGTCAGAACCAAAATTTGATTCGTACTCAATTCCAAGAAAGGCAAACTTTCTTGGGAGATGGATTTTACATAGCGGCTGGTACCCCGGAAGAGTAACAAGACTCTTTAACAAAAACAAAATTACCTTCAGCGATAATGATGTTCACGAACATCTTATTGTAACCGGTGAAAGCGGCAAATTCAAAAATGATATTGAGCATTATACAGATCCTACCATTACACATTATTTTGAAAAGTTTAACAATTATACAACACTTGCCGCGGATGAGCTTGATAAAAATGGAAAAGAGTTTAAAGTTTCAGATATTATAATAAGACCAATGGTAATCTTTATTAAAATGTTTATACTTAAAAGAGGCTTCCTTGATGGAATCCAGGGATTCATTTTAGCTATGTTTTCTTCAGCGTATGTTTTTACAAAATATTGTAAGTTATGGGAAAGAAAAATAAATGGGTTATAGGCATAAAGGTATAGGATATAGAGGTAAACATTAGAAATATTATTCCATATACCTTTATACCCAATACCTTCTATTCATATTAGAAATATTTTGGAGTATTGATGGATCAAACAAATGTTAACGAATTACTTTTTATGCAGCTTGTAATGCAGAACCAGCAGATTGCGATGATGTCAATGGGTAAGCTTAAACATCCTGTAACCGATAAAATTGAAAGAAGCCTTGAGCTTGCTAAAATTTCAATTGATACTCTCGATATGCTTAAAATCAAAACAAAAGGTAATCTGTCTTCCTATGAGGAAAAATATCTTGATGAAATTATACGGGATATGAAGCTTAACTATGTTGATGAGGTGAATAAAGATCAGAAGGAGAATAAAGAAAAGGGAGAGGAGAAAAGAGAAGAAAAGGAGGAAGAAAAATAATGGAAGAACACGATGACCATTCGTCCCGGAATTGAACGCTTAGTAATCGCTGGGGTGATCGGCAGTAGCGCTGGTTTGGTTACCTACGTGGGGCTGCGCGGGTTGGGGTTGCAATTGTTGTTAGCAGCACCGCTCGTGGTGATGCCCGGTGCAGTCGGCATCATATGGCTGGCGCGCCGGTTGCCTGTGACGCTTGACGGAATCCGGTTGCGAAGTCCGTGGTTGACTACAGTCTGGTTGCTCCTTAGTCTTGTTGCCCTCGTGCAAACCGCTCGCGTTTCATCCTTCATGCTCGACTCGGCAAAACCCCAGCACTCCCTGCTTCCCGGAAATAAGTGGTTAGTTGAACACAGTTGTCTGACAGCATACAGCGAGAGCGCGCGACTCATAGGTGAAGGAGAAAAGAACATCTACAATGCGGGGCTTTATTACCACCGTAAGCTGGATATCTTCAGCGTTGACCCGTATCACTATCCACCTCCATTTCTTTTGCTTCCACTCGGAGTGCGAGCAGTAGTGGGCGGTGATTTCTTATCTATGCGTGCTCTTTGGTTCGGAGTGAGCGCGCTTGCATTGATGATAGCCTTTGGTCTTGTTGCCTATCGACTCGAACCGGAAGCACAGATGCGGGCAATCGGCATGGCACCGCTGATCTGGTGCTCTATACCGGTACAGTCCGTACTTCAGATGTCGAACTTTCAGATTCTGGCAGTCTCAATTTCGGCTCTTGCCATAACTGCCTTCCCACGCCGCTACACCGTTGGTGGCGCGTTGCTTGCGATGAGTGCGGTGACAAAGATCTTCCCAGGTATCCTTGTCGTCTATCTCATTGCAAGACGAAGGTGGAGGGAGGTGGCCTGGACTGCGGGGTTTGCCGTCTGCTTCTGTGTGCTCGCATTTATAGTGGTTGGGCCGATTCCATTTCAAATGTTCATTGAGTACGAATTGCCTCGTTTGTCAAGCGGCGAAGCCTTCTCCAGTCCGCTCTCCAAAGCATCTACTGTGGCTTCGAACATTGCGCCCTTCGGCATTCCACTCAAACTTGGCTGGTTGGGTTGGTCTTATCTGGTTAATTTGTGCACCGGTCATTTTCATACCATGCCTGCCGGACGAGCAGGCGTGCAAGGCTTGATGCTGGAGATTGGCCGAATTGTTTCCATGATTTACTTGCTTGCAGTGGTGGGCTTGGCATTCTGGTCGGCGCGCCGTCCGCCGCGCTCCAACACGGAATCGGTATCCATCTGGCTCGCATTGTTGAGTCTCGGTATGCTGGCGAGCCCTTTCGCATCTGCGAACAACGCGCTGATATCATTAGTCTGGTTGGTGTGTATCAATCGAGAGATATTCCATCCCGCGGCGGCAGTGTTCATCTGGCTTATAACTTCCGCTCCGTTCTTAATTTCACGCGATAGCCTGTTTTTACTCCAGTTAATTTGCTATCTGCCCGCACAAGTGCTTGCTGTCGGAGTACCCGTGGTCGTCCTCTTGCGCGCTGGAGTAAAGCACTCGGACGAACAGGTGCAAGAGGACCTATCGCACAGGGGAAGCTAAAACAATATGGCTAAAGCTAAAAAAGGAAAAATGGTAATCGGCATTATTGCCAACACAACAAAGCAAAATGTCTTTAATGTGGTTTCCGATCTGGTCAGGATGCTTAAAGCTAACGGGTTTGATTTTTTGTTAAGCAATGATATCAGGGCTAATAAAAAATTGTTAACAGAAAAGGTAGAAGAAAATAAATTCCTTGCTGCAAATGAGCTTGATAAAAATGGAAAAGAGTTTAAAGTTTCAGATATTATAATAAGACC
>CAYNUV010000118.1:0-7870 GCA_964400245.1 uncultured Ignavibacteriaceae bacterium | reverse complement strand
ACAAACAGCCCGCCCTGGAGGCCAACTCTTTTTGATGAAGAATCACTTGCAGAAAGCCAGAGAAAATATTTTGGAACTTTGTTTAATACATATTCCTTCTTTGCTCTTTATGCTAACATTGATAAGTTCAATTTTAATGAAGAATTAATTCCTTATGAAAAGAGACCTGAGATAGACAGGTGGATTATCTCCAGGCTTAACTCTCTCGTTAAAGAATACACTGAATTGATGGATGCCTATGATGTAACAAAAGCGGCAAGAGCAGTTTCCAACTTTACAATTGATCATCTTTCAAACTGGTATGTAAGAAGATGCAGAAGACGTTTCTGGAAATCC
The DNA here is from genome assembly GCA_964400245.1 of uncultured Ignavibacteriaceae bacterium. GTDB lineage: Bacteria > Bacteroidota > Ignavibacteria > Ignavibacteriales > Ignavibacteriaceae > RBG-16-34-14. Next base: position 7,534 of record CAYNUV010000118.1, on the reverse strand, counting down.
GAAATGAATGAAAACAAACTTTCTGCTTACCAGACTCTTTATGAAACACTTGTTACAACCTGCAAACTTTTGTCTCCTTTTGCGCCATTCATAGCAGAAGAGATTTATATTAATTTAAATTCTAAAACTGAAAAAGAAAATTTCGAATCTGTTCATCTTTCATCAATGCCTAAAGTTGTTTATAATGATAAAGCACTTGAAGAGAGGATGGAATTAGCACAACAGGTTGTTTATCTTACAAGAGCTTTGCGTTCAAAAGCTAATCTGAAAGTAAGGCAGCCGTTAAAGAAAATTATAGTTGTTGTTGATAAGACTAAAAAAGATGCTTTAAAGTATATGCATGAAGTTATACTTGATGAAGTAAATATTAAAGAGCTTGTTGTTCTTGATGATGATTCTGAAATCGTAAATAAATCTGCAAAAGCAAATTTTAAATCTATCGGGCCAAAGTTTAGCAAGAAAGTAAAAGCAGTTGCCGAAGCAATAAAATCATTTGGCAAGAATGAAATATTGGCAATTGAATCCGGTAAAAATGTTGACCTTAATATTGATGGTGAAACTATTGTTGTAATACCAGTAGATGTTGAAATAGTTAGCTCCGAAATTAAAGGCTGGGTTGTTGAAAGTGAAAACGGAGTTACTGTTGCAGTTGATACTGAACTTACTAATGAACTTATTGATGAAGGGCTTGCCCGGGAATTTGTTAACCGGATTCAGAATATGCGGAAGGACGCAGGCTTTGATGTTACTGACAGAATTAAGATATTCTTTAATGGAAGTGATAAACTTATCGAGGCAATTAATTCATTCAGTAATTATGTCTCGACTGAAACATTAGCTGAGAGTGTAACTAACGATGAAAATTCAAACGGAAGTTACACCCAGGAATGGAAGATCGGTGAGTTCGATTGTATTATTCAAATTGAAAAAAGTAAAACGGTAATATCAGAAATAATCAAATCCGGAAAACCAGTTCAAGGAAATACTTCTAAAAAAAAATCAGTCAAAATTGAAAAGAAAAAAAAATCATCTGCAAAATCTAAGACCTTGAAGAAAATTAAGGGAAAATCCACTAAACCAGTAAAAAATAAAACAGCAGGTAAAAAGAAATTAAAAAAAATTCCATTAAAGATGGCATCAATTAAAAAGGTAACTGCAGGAAAGAAAACAGTAGTTAAAAAACGAGGAAGTCTGGCAAAAGCCAAATAGAAAAAGGAGACTGAGTATGGCAAAGAAAACAAAATCCGGAAAATCTGCTTCTAAGAAAGCTGCCAAAGCTGATAAAAAGAAAACGGCAGCATCATCTAAAAAAGCTTTGATTAAGAAAACTATAAAGTCATCAACTAAACCTGTTAAGAAAAAGGAGATTATACACAAAAAGACAGCGAAAAAGGTAATTGCGAAAAAGACATCATTGAAAAAAACATCTGCGAAAAAAATAGCTGTGAAAAAAGTTACTTCAATCAAGAAACCGGTAGTTAAGAAAGTAAAGATTCATGTTAAACCCAAGACTGAAAAGGCAGAAGTAATAAAACAACAGGTTGAACAACCGAAAGTCAGAATTGAGGATATAAAAGGTTACAGCAAAAAAGATCTTGAACATTTTAAGAAGATAATTCTTGAAAAACGTGATGAGATAATCGAACAGCTTCAGAACCTTAAGGACCAGATGCTTGATCCGACTACAGGTGAATACATAAATGAGAATTCACCATACTCATTGCATATGGCTGAGCAAGGAACTGATGCAATGGAAAGAGAAAAAACTTTTCTGTATGCTCAGAGGGAAAATAAATTCCTTGGATATCTTGAAGATGCTTTAAAGAGAATTGAAACAGGAACTTACGGCATTTGTGTTGAATGTATTGAAGAGCCTCAGCATTTATGTAAAACCTGCCCATTGATTCCTGTAGCACGCCTCGAAGCTGTTCCTCATAGTCAGCTTTGTTTACCAATAAAACAAAGACAGGAAAAGAAATAGAAATGATTAAAAAAAATTATTTTAAATAACAGGTAAGAAAAGTTTGAGAATTTTAATTGTTTCGTTCATTATTGTTTTTGTTGACCAAGTATCCAAATTAATTGTAAAAGGTTTTTCAATTCCCTTCTTAAATATTAATTATGAAGGAATGTATCACGGGCAGAGGATTCCCGTTATTGGTGATTTTTTCAGAATAACCTTTATTGAAAATCCCGGGATGGCTTTTGGATTTGATCCCGGAAGCGAAATGAAATTATGGATATCTCTCTTTTCACTTTTTGCAAGCATTGGATTGCTGATTTATTTTTATCTTATCAGGAATCAGAGTTTTAGCCTTCGTCTTGCAATTGCATTTATATTGGGCGGCGCTATAGGAAATCTTATAGACAGAATGCTTTACGGAGTTTTTTATGGATATGCACCTTTGTTTTATGGAAAGGTTGTTGATTTTATAGATTTCGATTTTTTTAATATTTCTTTTTTAGGAAGAAGTTATGACAGGTGGCCAATATTTAATGTTGCCGATGCAGCTGTTTCAATTGGCGTATTAATCCTGATTATTTTTTATAAGAAACACCAGAAAGAACCGGAAGAAACTCTGACTGCTTTGCAGGTTGAGGAAACAGCTGTAAATCAAATTGCAGTTAATACTGCTGATGAAAACATTACAGAGAACCCCGGGAGAGAAAAATTTAATGACGAACCTCATAAAGGAAAAGAGATACCGGATTGAAATTCCAGCCGGTAAAAAAAAAGAACGGCTTGATCTTTTCCTTGCCAGCCAGATTGAAAATGCAACCCGGTCAAGAATCCAGAAATTAATTGAAGCAAACCTTGTAACAGTAAACGGGAAGACTGTAAAAGCAAGTTATTTAGTTCAGCCGTATGATATTATTGAAGCATCTCACCCTATAACTCCACGACCTGAAGAAAATGAACCTGAAGAAATTCCTCTTGATATTGTTTACGAAGATGAATACCTCCTTGTTGTAAATAAGCCTGCGGGGATGGTCGCCCATCCAGCTTATGCAAATTATACGGGAACACTTGTTAATGCACTTCTTCATCATACTAAAAGTTTAAGTGAATTAAATGAGCCCGGAAGGCCGGGAATTGTTCACAGGATTGATAAGAATACGAGCGGTCTTCTTGTTGTTGCCAAAGATGATTTTACTCATGCAAAACTTGCAGAACAATTTTCTAAACATACTGCTGAAAGAGAATACAGAGCAATTTGCTGGGGAGTTTTTAAAGATGAAAAAGGAAAAATTGAAACAAATATTGCAAGAAGTAAAAGCGATAGAAAAAAATTTGCAGTAAGCAAAGATGAAGGAAAAAAAGCAATTACTTTGTATGAAGTTATACAAAGATTTGAGTTCGCTGCTTATGTTAAGTTAAATCTTAAAACCGGAAGAACACATCAAATAAGAGTTCATCTATCAAGCATTAATCATCCTGTTTTTGGAGATGAAACTTATGGAGGAAGAAAAATTGTTTATGGTTCAGGTTTACCAAAGATGAAAAACAGAATTCAAAATCTTTTGGATATAATGCCGAGACAAGCTCTGCATGCTAAAACATTAGGATTTATTCATCCTCATAAAAAAGAATTTATGAGATTTGATTCTGAAATTCCGGAAGATATGAAAGAGTTGTTAGGAAAATTAAATTTGCTTTAAAACTAAGAAGTCATTTTGTTTTTCCAATAGTTAATTGTGTACGGTATCAAAGTGATAATGTAAGACGTGCCTATTAATAGGCTAAGTACAAGTCCAAACCAATACAGAGTACTTAAGCCAAAATACTCCGCTGCCCCAAGGGTAATTAATGCTAGTAGAAGTCCCCATAGGTTTTGATTAAGGTTGATTTTAAAGTTGTCAGTATTCATGTTCAAGGTCTCTTTTTAATTGTTTTGTATATTTGTAACAGTAAATATCTATTTAACTATGTTAAAAATCTATAACACACTTACAAAACAAAAAGAAGAATTTAAACCGATTAACCCGCCAAATGTTAATATGTACGTTTGCGGTCCGACTGTTTATGATTATTTCCATATTGGTAATGCACGTTCATTCATCAACTCAGATTTTATCAGGAAATATCTTGAGTACAAGGGATACAAAGTAAAGTTTGTAATGAACCTGACTGATATTGATGATAAGATTATTAAGAAATCAAATGAAGAAAAGATTGATTCAAAAGAAGTTGCTGAAAAATATATAAAAGCTTTTTTTGAAGACATAGAAAAGTTAAATGTGAAAAGAGCTGATGTTTATCCTAAAGCAACAGATCATATGAATGAAATAACCGGCATGATAAAAGAACTGGAACAAAAAGGTTTTGCATACAATGTTAATGGAAATGTTTTTTATGACGTTGCAAAGTTTAAAGAATACGGAAAACTTAGCGGTAAAAAAATTGATGAGCTTGAAGTTGTTTCAAGGATTGAAATTAATGAAGAGAAAAAAAGTCCGTTGGATTTTGCTTTATGGAAGAAAGCTAAAGTAAAAGAACCATTCTGGGAAAGTCCCTGGGGAAAAGGTCGCCCCGGCTGGCATATTGAATGCTCGGCAATGAGCTGCAAACATTTAGGAGAAACATTTGATATTCATGCTGGCGGGAATGATCTTATTTTCCCTCATCACGAAAATGAAGTTGCACAAAGCGAAGCAGCAAATGGGAAAAAATTTGTTAATTACTGGATGCATTTTGGCTTCCTTAATATTGATAATGAGAAGATGTCCAAATCGCTTGGTAATTTTTCTACAGCAAGAGATGTATTAAAGAAATATTCCGCGGAAGCAATAAGAATGCTTTTTGCGCAAACACATTATGGCGGCCCGTTAAATTTTAGTGATGAACTTCTTTCTTCTGCTGAAAAAGGATTGGAAAAGATTAATAATCTTGTTCAAAAAGTGGAAGATGAAATTAAATCAAACAGGCACGATGGAATTAATCCCTCTTTTGATTTTGAGAAATATGAATCTGATTTTACAAGAGTGATGGATGATGACTTTAATACTCCGCAGGGAGTTGCAGTTATTTTTGATTTTGTTAAAGATGTTAACAAGACGATAACAGAAAATGAAAATTTAAATGTCGAATTCTTTTTAAAAGTAAAGTCTTTTCTTGAAAAAACAGCAAATGGTATACTCGGAATTATAGATTCCAGTAAAAGTTTAACTCACTATAGACTATTTGCTGAATCTGATAATTTTAAACTTATAGTAAATAGGCATTTAGATTCAAATTTAGGTGAAATAAAAACTGAAGAGGATCTTGACGAATATTTAAATAAGCTTATTGAAATGAGAGATAAAGCAAAAAAGGAGAAGAACTACTCTCTTGCAGATAAGATAAGGAGCGAATTGAATGAATTGGGAATTGTTCTGGAGGATTCAAAAGAAAAGACAACTTATAAGATAAGCCGTCCAAAGGAGTAATTTTACTTTTTGAAAAGCGAAACTTTACAGCAAGTTAGAAAGATTACTCTTCGTGAAAAAGAAATCAATTATACTCTCAAATACAGTAGCAGAGCCAAATATCTACGGCTTCAAATTAATAATAGTAATGAACTTCAGGTTATTTTACCGCGTAGATACAAACATGAAAAAGTTGAAAATTTTATACTTCAGAAAAAAGACTGGATTCTCAAACACTTAAAAGAAAAACAATTAAGCAAATTTTATTTCTCCGGGGAGGAAATAAGTATCCTGATAAATTATGATCTCTTCGTAAAAAAGCCTCAGATCAAATATCTCAATAAAAAATTAGTTGCATACATACCTTCAGGATACGATTCTTTTAATCAGGATGAAATTTATAATATCTGGCTAAAGCACAAAGCTAAAATTTATCTTCCTGAAAGAGTAAAAGAATTATCTGGTAGAACGGGTTTTAATTATAAAAAAATTACAATCCGTTCTCAGAAAACAAGATGGGGAAGCTGTACCATGGGTGGAAATCTTTCTTTTAATTTTAAGCTGATGAAATTCAAAAAAGAAATTATTGATTATGTTATAGTCCATGAACTTTGCCATCTTAAAGAAATGAATCATTCGCAAAGTTTCTGGAAGTTTGTTGAAGTGTTTTGCCCGGATTATAAAATATTAAAAAAAGAATTACGCAAAGTTTAAAAGCAGAGTGGAGTAGTGATAATTCCTTACAGAAATAATTTCTCATCAAAAATATTTCCAATCCCTAAAATCAAATTCGGATCGAGTTTCTTTTTAATAGCAGCCATTTTATTCATGATTTCTTCGCCATACATATCTAAGAGATAATCAGTTTTTAATTTGCCAATACCGTGCTCAGCAGAAACAGTTCCGCCAAGTTCAACAGCTTTCTTATAAATATTCCTGTAAATGATTTCTCCTTTCTTATATTCCTCTTCATTATTCGGCAGCATATTCATATGAAGATGTGAATTACCAAAATGGCCATAAGCAATGTAATTAAATTTATTCCTTTTCATTTCCTCTGTACAGAAGTAATAAAACTCAATAAACTTTTCATCAGGAACAGCAGCGTCAGTTCCAAGCTTTTTAACATTATGATGTGAAAGATAATCAGCTACCTTAAGAGAAACTTTATGTCTCAATTCATGCATCTCCTGTTTTTCTTTTTCATTTGTTGCGAACCATACATTTTCTTCATCACCATTATTATCATTGATTAATTTCATCCATTCATTTAACAAAGATTCTTCATTCTTATGATTTACTTCCTGTTCAAACCATACTGCTGCATTAGCTCTTTGTGGAATTTGCTTATAATCTTCTTTTATTAAATTGAGAGAATTTCCATCTAAATATTCTAAAGCAAGTGCGTCAACATTATTTTTTAGTTTTCCAATCCTGTTTTTGTAAGATTTGTATCGAGCTTCAGAAATAAAATGCAGAGCATCCTTTTCATCATTAAAAAAGATAATGCAAGAAATAATTTGTTCAGGGTGAGGTACAAGTTTAAGCCGGGCTTTGGTTATTATTCCAAGAGTTCCTTCAGAACCAACAAAAAGATCTACCGCATCCATATCTTTTTTGCAAAAATATCCAGCAGCATTTTTCGTAACCGGAGTATTGATTACAGGAATGTCAATCAAATATTCTTTCCCACTTTCAGTTTTGAAGTTTAATCTATAATCTTTTGCTCTATATTTACCTCTACGGAGTTTTAGTAAATCTCCGTCTGCTAAAACTATTTCAAGCTGTTCAACATAAATTCTTGTTGAACCGTGTTTAAAAGTTTTTTCACCTGATGCATTTGTTGAAATTGTTCCGCCAATGAAGCAATTTTTTTCAGTTGGATCGGGAGGATAAAGTAAATTTAATTCTCTGACATTATTCAGAAATATATTTAAAATAACTGCCGGTTCAACAAGCGCTGTTTTATTTTCAGGATTGATCTCCTGAATTTTATTCATCTTTTCTGTTGATATGACAATTCCACCTTGGGGAACTCTTCCGCCGGACAGACCGGTTCCATTTCCTGATATTGTTACTTTTTGTTTTTTGCTGTTAGCTTCTTTCAAAATTTCTATAATTTCTTTTT
>CAYNUV010000117.1:0-7887 GCA_964400245.1 uncultured Ignavibacteriaceae bacterium | reverse complement strand
TTTTAGTCTCACATTTCAAAGATAAATCCAAACGAAAAGAATTTTTCAAGTTTTACAAAGAGCTTGAAATGCTTTATGAGATTATTTCACCGGATGCTTTCTTAAGACCATTCATAGATAACTATAAAACTTTAAGCCAGATTTATTTAATAACCCGCAATGCTTTCGCTCAAAGAATTTATGCAGATAAAGAATTCCAGAGGAAGACAGCAGAGTTAATAAAAGAAAATGTCAGTATTGATATAACAGGTGATGGTTTAGATATATATCACTTAGATGAAAATACTCTAAAGCTTATAAAAGAAAGTAAGAAATCAGATAATGTAAAAATCATTAATCTTATTAAGAGTATTGAAAAATCTGCTGAAGAAAAAAGCGGAGATTTGACTTTAATATCTATAAAAGATAAAGCTCAGTTAATACAAGAAAATTATGAAGAAAGAATTATATCAACAGAAGAAGCACTTGAACAATTAGAAGTATTAATAAAAGAAGCTGCTGATAAAGAGAAGAAGAAAAAAGAAAAGGGTATAGATGATTTAGAATATTTTTTATCGGAAAGACTTAAAGAATCAGGAATAAAAAACCCAGATGAAACAGCTAAGAAATTCAAAGAAGCATTTAATGAAAATTCCAATTGGAATAAGAGTGAAGCTTCAGCTAGAGACTTGAGATTAAAATTATATGGAATATTATTAGATGAAATGGATGATATAGATAGGGCGAATAAATTAATAGATCACTTAATAAAATTATTAACTCAATCTAATGATTAAGCAAAGATCAGGAAATATCTGGAAGAATAAAGCAGAGTTTAAGAAAAGGGTAGCAAAGTATGCCAATGACCTAGAAGTCTCTTTAAACAGCATCTCTGTGCGTCCTATGACCCGTAAATGGGCATCCTGCTCAACAGCCGGTAACTTAAACTTTAACCTTGAACTAATTAATATGCCTAAAAAGCTTGGTGAATATGTAATCGTTCACGAGCTATTACATTTCCACGTTCCCAATCACGGCAAACTCTGGAAGAGTTTAATGAGAGCTTATTTAGGGAATTATGAGAAGTTGGAGAGAAGATTGAAAAAATATAATTAATTGGAGTTATATATGGATCAGATTACAAATTTTCCGAATTGTATTTATGGTGGTGTTTTTGATTTAGCAAATGGCAACGATTATGATGAGAAAAATATTTCAAATTTTTTGAAGTTTGCCGCATTATTTTTTAATAATATGATAATTGTAGATTCTTGGTTTACGACACCTAACCCGCTGACTACCTACCTTAAGCAAATAATTGATTCGAAGGATCGGAGTGTTTATAATTATGAATTAGTCAACTTACTAAAATCAGGTTTCATTAAACCAGCCTTGCGTCTTGGTGATTCAATGTATGATAATTGGATGGGAAATAAATATGGTATAGGTGTCGGTAGTTTTGCAGGATTTAGTTTAGAAGAAGGGAAAAGAATCCTTGATTTTGTAGAAAATCATTTACCGGAAAAAAATAGATATAGTATGTGGCCATCTGAAATGGGTAATGCTGAAAACACTGAATTTTCTAAATTAATATATAAATATATCGTTCAAAAAATGGAGGGACAATCCATTCCTGAAAGAATTGAAAAGTCGGAACTAGATAATAATTTTCATTCTTCTTTAATAAAACATATTGATTTAGCCGAGAGTCTTAGAATTGATTTTATCAATTTAGTTAAGACAAATATATCCAATCCCAAATTCCGAAGAGGCCACATCGAGGACTTAATAAAGAATAAACTTAATGCTGAGGGTAATCTAAATATATACCAATATATCAATGAAAAAAGAAATTCTGAATTAGAATATAAACTAGCATATGAAATTTTAAACTCGGTTAGCACAATTTATGAAGTCTACCACTCTTATAAATTTTCAACGATTGGAGGATTATTTCCATATCATAATAGTAAAATTATAGAAGATGGAATTTATGACGATATTACCACAACTATAAAATTAGATGAAGATATTGACCTAAAGAAAAAAGTCGTTTTGGTAGAAGGCAATCTTGATCTATCAAAAGTATCTATCGAATCTATTATTGATTTTAAGAATAATCATAACTCTGTTTATTTAAATTATCAAAATAGGCTTCAAGAACTATTATCGATAAAAGAGACTAAGGAGTTTTACAACATAAGAAACGATTTTGTTAGATTTATTGCGACCAGTTTTTTACCTGAGTTTTTAAAATCAAATCAATCCGCTGGATTTATTAAATCTGTTACTGAGACATTAGCAACGTCCGCTCTTCTTTCAAGTGGTGCATTAATAGGCTATAAGTATTTTGTTAATGGTGAATTAATAACACTTTCTAATAATCCTCTATTATATATTATATTTGGAGCATCAGGGGTATTAAGAAGCATTCCCTACATAATTGACGTTAAAGAAAAAATTAAGACTAAAATGAAACTCAGAACCTGGGAGAAAAAAAATAATTATATAGCGACTCAATTTCAGATTTAATATGTTCAATATATAGGATAGTATATCAAAATATTAAGTTTAAGTTCCTACTATTATATATATACCAACAGTACTGAAATATTGGAAAATTTCAGCGTAAATATAAGGCGAGTATTCAATATATTTGTTTGGCATTATAGATAACCTACCCCCCCACATTTTCCAATAGGATAAGTAAATAATAAGTAGAATAAAGATAAGGGAGTAGCGTTATACATATATATAATAAATAAGGGGACAGTACAACCTTACCTTGTCATCCTATCTTAAGATTGCTTAATGACTACTCCATTCCTGTCGTCATTCCGTAGCAATAAGCTCATCATTTAAACCTATCATTATCATAAAAGAAACGCAGCAGTTCGCTTTCGCTCACACCTGCTTAAACCCATCATAAATCTTTACCTTATCATTCTGTCTTAACAACGCTTAATGATTTGCTCCATTCGCTTTAAGGCTCACTATGCAAATAATAAGCTTATCAGTTAACCCTTACATTGTCATAGAGGAACGCAGATGATTCGCCTATCGGCTCACACCTGCTTAGGAGATAAGAAATTAGTCAAGCCACTACTTATTTTTTTCAGAGGTTAAACATTACATTGTCAGCCAGATTTACATAAGGAACAAAGCATCCAACAAAAACTTAACAAAGATTATATCAAATGGTCTTTAAGAGCTTTTTCAGCTCAGCAGCGTATGAAAAATGCTATTAAAGGAGTGGCGGTCAGAGGAATAAATATTGGCGATGTCAGAGCTCTACAATTGCCCATTCCACCGATCGAAGAACAAGATGAAATAGTCAATCAAGTCGAAGCACTTTTCAAAACAGCAGATGAAATAGAAGCACGCTAGAAAAAAGCAAAAGCTTATGTAGATAAACTAACTCAATCAATATTGGCAAAAGCATTCAGAGGAGAACTTGTCCCGCAAGACCCGAATGATGAACATGCAGAGAAGTTGTTGGAGAGGATAAGGGAAGAGAAAGAGAAGAAACAAGAAGAAAGGGAAAAAAGAAACCTCGTTCTAAAACAATGTAGGATCAGATTTATCTTTCGGTGGATAAAAAACTCCAATTATAACAAATGGATTATGAGCTTTCCTTCTGTGGTACTGCAAGGTAGTGCCAACAAATAAATATAAATCTTTATCTTTTAAAAACTCTTCAAAATATCTTTTCTTGACTAATTCGTTGGCTTTTATTTCATCACCTTCTGTACTCTTTAATGAGTTCCAGTACAAAGCGCCAATTTCCCAATCTTCAATCATCATTCTTCTGGGCTTATCATCACCTTCAGTAATAAATTTATAAAAATATTTATAGGGCACTTTTAATAACTTATCCTTTAAAACATTTTCACCATCCTTATCCATATCAAATAAATTGTATTGCTCGTATAATGATTGCCATTGCTGTTTCCAATCCCTTTCGTCATCTTCAATTTCAAAATCAACTATTTCTAGCGGCTTCATTGTAGCAAGAGATTTTTTTTCATCTCCATGAGCAAGCTTTAGCAAGTCATTAAAGCTGGTAAACACTTCTTTGAAAACAATTTCTTTTCGCTTTTCCCAATTATCTTTGATTTTTGTATCCCAATGCTCAAGTAGCTTTATTGAATTAGCGGCATCACCAATAGGTCTGTAGCTTTCCGGTCTGAAATCATTTAAACTATTTCTTATAAGATTTAATTCAATCCATTGAAACTTTGCAAATCTTTTTCCAAAGGGAAGAGACCTAAAAGGAATTGGATAGATTCTTATCCATTTACCATCTTCTAACAAACCGGCAGTACAAACTAATTCCTCATATTTACTGGATGGCAGTGGATAGGTTTTGACAGTTATTAAGACTTTTTGATTTTTTAGTTCATTTGGTAAATACATATCCCCCATATAATTAAATATGAATTATTTGTTCAATAAATGCGTTGTTTGTTAACCATTCTGTTATTTTATGCCTATGACAGGATTTATGATCTGCTTCAAAGCATGTTAAAGTAATTCGATTGTATTTATTAAGAAGCCCGATAATTTTTTTAATTGCCACTACATTATCAGGGAGAGTTTCCGAAGCATAATAATCAAAAAGCTCCTCGTAATCTTCCTTTGTTTTAAGATTCTTTCGCAGCTTAGAAACAATCCCAAGTTCTGGAAGGTGGATATAATTAATTCCCGCTTTCTCAAGATAGTTTTTTAGTTTTGTTTTTGAGAAGCCGTATTTCATAGACAGAGGATTTTTCCTTACATCAACAACTAAAGAAATATTGTTTAAAATCAGCTTGTTTATATATGCATCAATAGTCAATCCTTCATAACCGACTGTGAACAGAGTTTTTTTGTGGGAAATAAAAGCAGATTTTTTTACTTTTCTTAATTCATCTGTGTTCAGGATTTTCCCAGCTATTTCACTTTTAACTGCATAAGCAGGATATCGAAGATATGTTTCTTTAATTAATCTATTACCGCGAATGTTTTTCCATTCATTTGAAAATTCCTGAATCGTTTTCTCATCTTCATTTTCAAGTTCCTCTATAAATGATTTTTTTGAACGAAGTTCGAATTTCTCACTCTCTTTCAAATAGCCATATTTAATTAAAACTCTTTTATCCTGGTAAGAAATATGACTAAAGCATCCATATTTATATGGGAAGAAATCATAATAGTTTTGATTTGTTTTCTTGCAGTAAAGGAATAGTAATTTCTCAAAATCAGTATTATCCAGTGATCCACCGAAGGATTCCAACAAAGCTAAAAATATTTTTCTTCGGTAGTACATAATGGAATTAGAATAATATTATATGTTTAAATTACTGAAAAAATACAGGAAGGCAATAGTTTATCTTACAACCTCACTTAAAAAGATTTTACAAAGTAAGATAAATGATATTAGAGCAGATGAAATTAAGCTAAAGCTCGGAGTGACGATATTTCCTTCTTAATCTTAAGGGTACAACTCTGAACTAAAACTGTACTTTCTTCTTTGATAATAATAATATTAAAACTCCTTTCCTCCTTTATTAATTTCATTCTTATTTTTTATTTGTAGCTGATTGTTAATATTATTACTATTACCCTATCAACTAAAAAATCACAGAAAAGAATGAAGAGTTTTTTTTCATTTCTATTATGTTAATGTTTGGTTTTTGTTATGGGCAGATAAAGTTATCTTCCCCGGAAGGAATAATTAACTTTTTTCCCAAACAATCCGATGATAATGGATTTTCATTATCAAATGATATTTCTTCTTCGGTACAATGTATCGGGAATGTTTTAACATTACCACTTCACTGGAACGGTATGGATGGAATTAGGGCTGGCAGTGTGATTATCGGAGTTGCCGGTTCATTTTTACTTGATGATGAAGTTCGGGATCTTGTACTCCGGAATGAAAGCCGGTTCAATGAAGATGTACTTGTACGGGTCGGGCATCCTTATTCAACAGTATTGTATGTCGGTCCGGCAGCTTTAGTATTTTATATTTCCGGAGCTGTGTTTGAAAATCAATGGATTAGAAAAACAGGTCAGATGCTTGTTGAAGCTGTAGTAACAACAGGTATTATCCAGATTCCATTAAGCATTACCATCGGTAGAGCACGTCCTTTCTTTAATGAAGGGAATACTTCTTTCAAGCTATTTGCAGGTACAGATGATAACCGGGGCGTCTTTCTTTTCCGGTCACTCAATGATTGCATTTAGTTTTTCAACGATACTTTCCCGGCAAATAGATAACACGTGGGCTTCAATTGGTCTATACACACTTGCTGCTCTTGGTCCTTTCGCAAGGTTATATAAAGATAAACACTGGTTTTCAGATAATGTACTCGGTTCGGTATTAGGAGTTTTTGTCGGCAATAGTATCTGGAATTGGCACCATAACAATAGTGAAACTGCGGATGTTAAAATAATTCCTCTTCCCAACAGTCTTTCAGTTGTTTGGGTTTTCTGATATCTGAAATTACTTATGCCCTTGGAAAAATCCGGTATTACATGAAAGGTTTATACTTAAAACTGTACTTTCTTCTTCGATCTGTTTGCATATTCGAGAACAAATGCACTTGCAACGAAGATTGAAGAATATGTTCCGATTATAATTCCGAAGAAGAGTGTGAAAGCAAATGCTCTTAAAACTTCTCCGCCAATCAGCATTAATACAAAAAGTGTAAGAAGCGAAGTTACTCCTGTTATAATAGTCCGGCTCATTGTCTGGTTAACACTTTTATTTATTACTTCGTAAATAGGAAGAGTTTTATGAATTTTCATATTTTCTCTCACCCTGTCAAAAACAACAACTGTATCATTAATTGAGTAACCTATAAGTGTAAGGAAGGCTGCTACAATTGTAAGATCTATTTCAAGATTTAACCCCGGAATAACATCATACAAAAGTGAATATAAACCCAGCGTTATCAGAACATCGTGAAATAAAGCTGCAACGGCACCCACTGCAAATATAAATTTAAATCTGAAACCGAGATAAATAAGAATTACAAGCAAAGAAAGAAAAATTGCAATTGCTGCATCACTTTTAAGTTCGCTGCCAACTTTCGGACCGACTCTGTCTTCCTTGAGTACTTTAAAAGGATTGTCTTTAATTTTTGCTCTAAGATTTTCCTTAATCCAGTCTGCTATTCCAATGCTAACAACTAATTGAGTATTATTTTCTTCCTCAGAAACTTTAGCAGTATTAAACCCTGCTTTAAAAAGTTGAGCTGAGATCAGGTTTGTTGTATCGGGATTAGGAAAAGAATAAGTAACCGAATTCACTGATGAATCAACCAAATTATAATTTAGTCCCGGCGTTATTTTATTTATTTCATCCGATATGTTTTTAAGTACAACGGGGTAAACATTGGCAGGGATTTGCTGCAGTTCTGTTCTTACAAGCACTCCTGTTTCACCGCCGAAAGTTTTAACCTCAACATTACCAAGTCCTATAGTTTCTAAATGGTTTCTAACTTCTGCAATATCAACTGGTTTTTCAAACTGTATAACAATTTCAGAACCACCGTTAAAATCAATCCCGAAAAACAAACCTCTGAAAGCTATATTAATTGCTCCGAGTAAAAACAGACCACCGGAAATAAAATAATAGAGTTTTCTCTTCCCTAAGAAATCATAATTTAAATTTTCAAAAATTCTCATTTAATATCTAACTCCTGAAACTTTTATTAATTAACCAACAGTAATTTTAATTCCTTTTGCAATCATGTAATCGAACAGAATCCTTGCAATAACTAATGCACCAAAAAGTGTAGCTGCGATACCAATCATTAATGTTAAAGCAAAACCTTGAACAGGACCGGTACCAAACTGGTAAAGTATAATGCCTGTAAAAAAAGTAGTAATATTAGAGTCTATAATAGCGGAAAGTGCTTT
>CAYNUV010000116.1:0-7897 GCA_964400245.1 uncultured Ignavibacteriaceae bacterium | reverse complement strand
CTGCATAATCTTTTACAGGTATTCCAGTTGCAGCAGAAGCATTCCAGATTCTTGCACCATCGAGATGAAAGAGAAGTTTATATTTATCAACAAGATGTTTCATCTCAATTATTTTTTCCATTGGATAAATTGCACCACCGGCACGATTATGTGTATTCTCCAAAGCGACTGCCTTTGTTCTTGGCATATAGTAAGCGCTTGCAGGGCGAATCAATGGTTCAACTTGTTCGGCAGTTATCACTCCATTCTTTCCATCAACAGGATAAAGCTGAATGCCGCTTAACGCTGCAGGTGAGCCGGATTCATAATTAAAAATATGCGCGTCTCTTTCGCAAATAACTTCATCGCCGGGACTAGTTAAAACATTAAGACAAAGCTGGTTTCCCATTACTCCGCTTGTTACAAATAAAGCTGCTTCTTTGCCAAGTAAGTCTGCTGTATATTCTTCAAGCTTATTAACAGTTGGATCTTCTTTAAAAACATCATCACCAACTTCAGCTTCATACATCGCTTTACGCATTGCTTCGGAAGGTTTGGTAACGGTATCGCTTCTTAAATCTATTATCTTTTTCATAATAATTATAACTTAAACTTATCTTTTATTTTCTTCAGTATAAATATCCCAAATATCCATATTGAAAATGCAGATGATAGAATTGGTACAATCAGCGGATTATTTGTAAAGAAAGTTTTCTCATCATCAATAACAACATCTCCAACAATAAAAGTTTTTACAAACATCTCACTTTCTGTTTCTGTAATTCCCAATGGATTGATTATACAGCTAATTCCTCCATTTGCTGCTCTTACAACGCTACGCCTGTTTTCAACAGCACGTAATGCCGTATATTCTTTATGCTGATATGGTCCGCTTAATTTTCCGTACCAGCTATCATTTGTAACAACTGCTATAAACTCCGCACCTTTATCAACAAACTGCGCGACAAAATCCGGATAGATTGATTCATAACAAACAATCCCATTTATGAAAAGAGAATCTTTTTCCGAATAAGAGATATCTCCATTTTTATTTTCCGGAAAAGGCAAAGAAAAAACTGTTGTATCCCGCCCAACATTCCAGCCCGATAGTCCGACTCCCCATTTAATTAGATTTCCCAAAAATTGAATTTTATCTGCATAAGGAACTTTCTCGCCAAAGGGAACTAATTTTGTTTTTCCATATCTCTGAAGTTCCTTTGAATGGGGAGACAACAGCAAAACTGCATTATAAGTGGTGTAATAGAAATCTCCATTCTCATTATACTTTGCATCATCGGGATGATTGTCTTTACTGTGATATTGAAAATCAGGCATCCCTGTTAAGAGATAAATATTATTCTTCTCAAGAAATTTATAAATCGAATCCACAATAGATGAGTATGTACCGCTCATTAAGTAAACAGGCATTGCTGTTTCCGGCCAGATTAAAATCTCCGCTCCTTCCTCAACTGCTTTTTGTGATAAATCTAAATAAAGATTAAGGAAAGTGTTTAAATCTCCGGTTGCCCATTTATCCCATGGATTAATGTTCGGCTGAATTAACCCGACTCTAACTTTCTTCTCCGGTAAATCATATGTTGAGAATCTTATAAAACCATAAACAAGAATTAAAAGAAAAATTCCTAATAAAACAGAAAAATTAAAGTAAAATTTCTTTTTTGAAATTTCATAATTGATGAACGCTTTGTAGAAAAAAATATTTATATAAATGACAACCAGCGATAAACCAAGCGAACCAATTATATCAGCAACCTGGATGAATTTATTAAACAAAGCAAGCCCGCTTCCAAGAGTTATCCAGGGAAATCTAAAATCCGTTATCATTGTAAAATATTCATAAGTAATCCAGAAAAGCGGGAAAACATATAAAGCAATGTTTTGCTTAAATATTTTTTTTGTGAAGTAGTATAAAGTTGAAGAAATTAAAAAGAAAGTCGGGTTAACAAAAAAAAGCAATGCACCCGAAATCATTAAAAAAGTATCAGCCTCCTTCTGCCAGCTTCCTACCCAATAAATTGTAATAGCGCTAAAGACAAAAGCCATTAAATAAGTTGAACGGTTTATCTCAAGAAGTGTTTGTTTTGTTTCAAGAACTTTTAAGTAAGGAATTAATCCAACAAACATTAAAAGTGTAAATGGAAAAGGAAAAGGCGGAAAAGAAACTCCCAGTAAAACTCCTGATAAGATTAGAAGAAATCTCTCTTTATTCTTTGCTTTTTTTTCTTCGGGAGATTTTGCTTCTTTATTTTTTGATTTGAACATCAGTAGTTTTTTTCTTTTTAAAGAAGAAATGCCTGATTACAAAAAATAAAATTACTACGCCGGTTAATATGAGAACGATTTCCTGGTAACGCGATAAATAAAAATCAACGCGTTCTATGTTGTTGCCAAAAATAATTCCCAAGTAAATAATTATTGCATTCCAGACTAACGCACTTATTGTTGCAAGTAAAACAGTTTTAAAAATTTTTAGTTTACTTAAACCTGCAAAAAATGAAATTACAGATCTCGTTCCCGGCAAAAATCGGTTTGCTATAATAACTGTGTATCCCCATTTATTGAACCACTTCTCAACTGTTAAAACCGCTTCAGCAGAAATAAATTTCATTTTACCTGCTTGTATAACTTTCTTATCGAGCTGCGAACCGAGATAGTACAAAGTCATAAATCCAAGTATGCTGCCGAGGGTGGTAAAGATTAATGTTGGGAAAAAGTTTATTGCGCCTGTTGCAATTAATGATCCGCCAATTACTACAACAAGATCGCTTGGTGATGGTGGAAAAACATTTTCAACATAAGCAAAAAGAAAAAGGAATAAATAAATAAGAAATGGGCTTAAATCTGCAAACAGGTTAAGGATATTTTCGATCATTCATTAAACCTTCTTAACTAAAACTGTAACCATTGCTGCTACACCTTCTTCCCTGCCGGTAAAGCCTAATCTTTCTGTTGTAGTTGCCTTAACAGAAATCTTATCAATGTCTGAATTCAAACCAGATGCGATTTTCTCTCTCATCTTTTCAACATAAGGAGCAATTTTAGGTTTCTCCAATAAAATCATCGCATCAACATTTACTAATTCATAACCTTTAGCTTCAATTAATTTATAAACTTCAGTTAGAAGTTTGGTGCTGTCGGCATTTTTAAATTTGGGATCTGTGTCAGGGAAATGTTTACCAATATCACCCAAAGCAAGAGAGCCAAGAAGTGCATCGCAAATAGCATGAAGTAGAACATCAGCATCTGAATGCCCGGCAAGACCTTTATCAAAAGGAATTTCTATTCCGCCAATTATTAGTTTACGGTTTTCTGCAAATGCATGAACATCGAAACCAATCCCTGTTCTGTATTCTGAACTCAATGTCTTATCTCGAAATTATCAAATTCGTTTTTAGGTTCCTGCCAGATAATGTTATGATTTTTAACAGTGGCATGTGAAGGTCCCATTATAATTTTCTTATACAATTCTTCAACAAGAGGTTTACTTCCTTCAACTACTGTCAGCACTTCACCATTGAAGAGATTTTTTGTAAAACCTTTTAAACCAAGATTCACAGCATTCCGCAAAATAAAATATCTGAAACCAATGCCCTGAACGAGTCCATTAATAATTATCTCCGCACGGGTAAAATCTTTGTCCATTTTCTTTTTATCAAGAAGTTCAGAGATTAAAAGTCCGCTAAAAATAAGCAGGCATCCAATTAATCCAAAGTTAGATATTTTTTCATTCAACACAAAAAATGCACACACCGCAGCATACATCGGTTCAAAAGAAATTATTATTCCTGCAACTGAAGGAGTTACAAATTTTTGATATTTTGTTTGAAGGGTTGTAGCTAATACTGTTGCAAGAACTGAAGTATAAAGAAGAGCAAACAATAAATCATTATTGAAATTGAATTTAATTTCTTCTATATCAAAAACTGAAAAAAGAAAAGCAAACACAAGTCCGCAGATTCCAGTTATTGAAATCTGAAAAAAGACTAATGGCTTATAATCATTTTTTTTACTGATGATATCAAGGTAAATAACATAAAGTGCAAAGAATATTGCGCAAACAATTGTAAAGAAATCTCCAATATTAAAACTTTCATTTATCTCTGTAAAAACACTTAACAGAGAATCCCCTTTGCTCGTAAGAAAAAGCAAACCGATTAACGTAAGAAAAATTCCAAGTATAACTCCTCTTCGCGGCGGGCGTTTTTCAAGTAAAATCTGGAAGATGGGAATAAAGATTACAAATGTTCCGGTTATGAAGGCAGACTTTGTAGCAGTTGTATATTTTAATCCGACTGTTTGTGTTGAGAAGCCAAGGAAGTAAAGTAATCCAAGTAAAATTCCTCCCCACACAACCTGCTTATTAATATTTTTGAAAATTTTATAAGCAAAAGGAAGAAGAATCAATGTTGCGAATAAAAATCTTCCAGAGATAAAAAGAAAAGGAGAAATATCATTTAAAGCTGATTTTATTATTACAAAAGTTGCACCCCAGATCAGGGTGATGAACATAAGAACGGTTTCGGGAAAAAATCTTTTCATGAAGAAATGAAAGGTTAGTCTTTTAGTTTAATATATCCGAACTGTTTCAATTGTTTTTCATCAGAGCGCCATTTGTTTTTAACTTTTACCCGAAGTTCAAGGTAAACTTCTTTCTGCAAAAATTCTTCAACTGCTTTTCGTGCATCAAGCCCAAGCTTTTTTATTGCAGCACCCTGCTTGCCGATTAATATTCCTTTCTGGCTTTCCCTCTCAACAATAATATTGGCAAGTATATAATTTTTGTTTGCTTCTCTTTCTTTAAAGTCTTCAACTACTACTTCGGTGCTGTAAGGAATTTCCTCTTTGTATTGTTCAAAGATTTTTTCTCTTACAATTTCTGAAACAAAAAATCTTTCATTCTCATCTGCAACTATATCATCAGGATAAAATTTTGGACCTTCAGGTAAATACTCAACAATAGTGTTAAGAACATCCTCAATATTAAAGTTTAACAAAGCAGCTATTGGAATTACCTTTTTAAACTTTTCTAACGATTCATACTTTGTAATAAGTCTCATTATATTTTCTTGCAGCGAAAGATCAACCTTATTCAGCAGCAATAACAGCGGCTTATTTTTTTCAAAAATTTTTTCTTTAACAAAAATATTGTCTAATGTTTGCATACCTTCAGGATCTTCAGATACATCAATTATCAAAATTATTATATCAGCATCTGAAAGAGAATCACGAACAGCTTCCATCATTTTTTCCTGCAAGAGATAACCAGGATTGATTATTCCCGGAGTATCAAGAAAAATGATTTGGTAATTTTCTGATGAAAGTATTCCAAGGATACGCTTCCTTGTTGTCTGTGGTTTGGATGTAGTAATAGAAAGCTTTTGCCCAAGCAAAGCATTCATTAAAGTTGATTTGCCTGCATTAGGCAAACCAAGAATTGCAACGTAACCGGATTTGGTGCTCATAATAATTTCATAATCGTAATCATACTCTTAATCTTACTCAAAACGATTATGATTACGAGTAAGATTAAGAAATTCATTATTCTACCGTTACTGCAGTTCCAGATGCACTAACCATCAGCATATTTCCACCGCCTCCGCCGATTGTTTCATAATCAAGGTCAACTCCGATTACAGCATTGGCGCCAAAACTAGCAGCAGAAGCAACCATTTCGTTAACTGCTATTTCTTTAGCCTTTCGCAATTCCTGTTCATAAGCAGCGGAACGTCCGCCAACAATGTCCCTTATTCCTGCAAAGAAATCTTTAAAGATATTTGCGCCAAGAATTGCTTCGCCGCTGACAAGTCCATGATATTTTATAACTTTTTTTCCCTCAACTGCGTTTGTGGTTATAACAAGCATTTTTTCTCCTATAATGAATGAATATAACTCTGCAAATATAATAAAGATTAATTCAGCTAAAGATGTTTTTTAGGTATGAGGAAGCTAATGGAAGGAAGTTATAAATCTTTAACGTTGTTTTGAATGCTTTAAACTATCATAGAAGAAGTATCCTGTTATCAGCAGTATAAATGAAAAGATTGAGCCGATGATTGAAATATTTCCTTTGGAGAAGAAATTTTTAAGAAGTGTTAAGAAATCTTGAGCGCGTTCTGTAAATTGTGTAACAACATCAGATGAATTTGGTTCTGCGGTAAAAATAAAATTAGCAAGAAGGAATCCGATTATTCCAAGGCAGATGAGAAAGAATAAAGATAAAACAGATACAATAAAAAAGTTTTGTTCTCTTTTAGATTTCAAACTCCTCTGAACTTTCAGCATAAGATTAACAGTAAAATTTGATGAAACCTCCTCAAAAGGAATTTTTCTTAATTCATTGTGGACTGAAAGAAGTTCACTATATTTTTTCATATCAAGAGAAGATAGCTCAAGCTGGATTTTAATTTTCAGCATTGTTTCTTTATCAAAATCACCATCGAGATATTTATTTAATAAATCATCATTCAGTTCGATCATAATAATTCCCTGATATAATTATTTTTTATCATCATATCTTTAAGAGTTGTTCTTGATCTGTGCAGCATTACTTTAACATTGTTCACACTTGTTTCAAGCACTTTGCTTATTTCTTCGCACGTCATTCCTTCAAGATAGAACATCGTTATTACAGCAGAATAATTTTCCGGTAAACGGTTAACCATTTCATTTATAAACTTTGATAAATCCTTCTGCTCGAAAAGGTTGTAATCATAATCGCTTTTAAGATTAAAATGTTCTTCTATAGAAGTCATCTCGGATTCTGTTTTCCTTTTTTGAATTGATAACCTGCTTAATGCAGTATTATAAGCAATCCTGTAAAACCATGTTGAGAAGGTTGAATCGCCTTTAAAATTATTTAACCCTTTGAATGCTTTAAGGAAACAATCCTGTAAAATTTCTTCCGCTTCCATTTTATTTTTTAACATTCTCACCAGCATTGAAAAAGCTTTATTCTTATACCTGTCAATAAGCAAAGCAAAATCAGAATGATTACCTTTTTTAACGGATTCAATTATTTCCTGATCGCTTAAACCTTTCATCTGCTCATTTTGACCTTTCTTCTGCAAAAAGGTTACAAATACTTTTGAATGGAAGACGGAAAATGGTAGATGGAAAATGGAAAAAACATTCAATCATTCAACCATTCATTCTTTCAATAATTCTATAAAAATTTTAAATTTTCATAAAAGTAAAGATCTTATTTAGAATTTTAATCAGAGATTAACCTACATATTTTTTAATATGAATAAAAGATAAGATTATGCTTTGTAACCTTTAAAGAAATCTCTTTGTCTTAACTACCAGAATGAATATGAAAAAACTTAAAAAAGATTTTATCAACAATTCAAAAACAGGAGATTAAAATGGATGAGAATGTAGTTGCAGTATTTATTCCAATAGTCGGAACATTAGTTATTGGAATTGTTCTTGTCTCTTATTTCTTTTTCAGATCAAGAGAAAGACAATTGCTGATTGAAAAAGGAATGGACGCTCAATCAATAAAAGAATTTTTTCAAAGCAAAAGAGATCCTTTCATAATGTTAAAGATTGGTATTGTTACTATTGGTTTTGGTTTGGGATTAGGATTAGGTATTATGCTTAATGAATCTACACACCAGGATCATTGGGTTCCGCTTTTCTTGTTTACAATAACGGGAGTTGGTTTTGTAACTGCCAATATTGTATCAAGAATGCTTGAGAAAAAGTAATAATTGATAAAAACAGAACTTGTCATGCCGGACTTGATCCGGCATCTGTTTTTTAAATGATATCTCAAGATTCCGTATCAAGTACAGAATAACAATAATTTTATAATATTCGTTTGGATTATTTACTCTCCGCACTCTCCATCTGAACTTTATGTTCAAATTCTCCAAGCCATCTTTCAGCATCAATT
>CAYNUV010000115.1:0-7912 GCA_964400245.1 uncultured Ignavibacteriaceae bacterium | reverse complement strand
GAGTTTGTGATTGCTTTGATAATGATTGAATATTCTAATTTTTCAAAGGATATTTCCAATTATAAAATTATTTTGGATAACAATTTTAGACTCAGAAATAAATTATGCTCAAAATTACTGTTGATGAAAATATTGCTTATGCTAAAGAAGCTTTCTCGGGATTGGGTGAAGTTACTCTTTTACATGGAAGGAACATTACTCCTGCATCATTAAAAGATTCAGACATTCTCATTGTCCGTTCAATAACAAAGGTTGATAAAAATCTTTTGATGGGAAGTAAAATTAAATTTGTTGGAACAGCTACAATCGGAAAAGATCATATTGATCATGAATACTTAAAAAATAATAACATCACCTTTGCTGATGCAGCCAGCTGTAATGCAAATGCTGTTGAAGAATATGTCTTTACAGCATTAACAGAAGTTCTTACAGAAAATAAATTAATATTCAAAGATCTTTCAATCGGAATAGTGGGTGTTGGAAATGTAGGAAGCAAAGTTGCAAGCTCTGCAAGTGCTTTGGGAATGAAGACAATACTTAACGATCCTCCTTTAAAAAGAAAAACGGGTAAAGATGTTTACAAAAAACTAAATGAAGCTCTTGAGTCCGATATTATTACTCTGCATGTTCCTCTGAATAAAGAAGGAGTTGATAAGACATATCATTTATTTGATTATGAAAGATTAAACCAACTTAAAGACAATACTATTCTTATTAATAGCTCACGCGGAAGTGTAGTTGATAACGAAGCCCTTGTAAAAATAATTGATAAGAAAAATCTCACAGTTATACTGGATGTGTGGGAAAATGAGCCGGATATAAATTCTTCTTTGCTTCAAAAAGTTTTTATAGGATCGCCGCATATTGCAGGTTATTCTTATGAAGGAAAAATAAACGGAACGATGATGATGTATGCTGCGTTGAGCAGATTCTTAAATAAAGAAGAAAGTTATTCTATACCAAGAGTAAAAGTTGATAACTCAATAATTGAAATAAATAATTCGGGAAGTATTGAAGAATCTTTGCAAAAGATTTTCAGCAGAATTTATGAAATAAGAAAAGACGATATCAATCTCAGGAAAATCTTAAATGATAAAAAGAATGAGGCTGGAAAATATTTTGATCAGTTAAGAAAGGATTATCACTTAAGATATGAATTTGCAAATTATACTGTTGTAGTACCTAAAGAGCAGAAGGAGTTAATTAATATTTTATCGACTTTTGAATTTAAGATTGTTTATGGATAAGATCGTCATGCTGAACTTGTTTCAGCATCTCCATTTAGTCAGGAAGACCCTGAAACAAGTTCAGGGGGAGAATTATTCTTCTTCCGGCCGATCGAAAATTTTAAATTCAACCGGGATAATGAATTGAACCTTTACCGGCTTACCTCTTTGTAAACCGGGTTTAAACTTTGTATAGTAAACAGCAATCTCAGCTGATTCATCGCATCCATACCCGATTCCTTTTATAACATCGGCTTTCTGAACTTCACCAAATTCATCAACAAGTACTTTAATCTCAACAATCCCCTGAATTCCAAATTCTTTTGCCTTATCGGGATATATAAGTTTCTTTTTTATCGCTTCATAACCGCCGACAGGTTCGGGCATCACTTCAACGCTATCCATTATTTTTGAATTATCCTCAACAACTTTCTCTTCTTCCAGAGGAGGGAATTCATAATTCTGTTCCTGTTTCTTCAAATTTTTGTTTTGTACAATTTCAATTTTCGGCTCTTCTATTATATAGGGATTTTTCTTTTCAACTACCTGGATTCCTCCTTCAAAATAAATATCCTTGATATATTTTCCTTCTTCATCAAAGATTGAAACCGGGCCTTCTCTTTTTCCATCTTCAATGTTTATCAGTTCTTTTAATTTCCCATTAGGGTGATAAGTTTTAACAAGTCCCGTAACTCTGCCGTTAACGTAAAGCCTCTCTTCTTTCAAAGTTCCATCTTCAAAATAAAATTTAGCTTCCCCTTCCCGGATAGAATCATTATAGCTTATCTCGGATTCAACTTTACCATTAGGGTAAAATGCTTTAACAGGATCCCCCTGGGCTAAAGCAGCAGGGATATACAGCAATGCGAATAAAAAATATTTTTTCATCGAACCTTATTTCTTTTCAGCAACTAAATTAATAATTAGTTGTGAATAAAGAGCGGTAATAAAAGGGTAAAAATAAATATTAAAACTGCTGTACCAAAAAATAAATATCCAACCTCAGTATCCAGACTAAGGATATTTAATTCTCCAAGCAGATAATGCCAGTCGTGGTATATTTTGTTCCCCCCAAGTAATGGAAGTTTTTGAGCATATGCATCGGCAGCATAAACACTTATGTTAATAAAATTTTGTCCGAGCCATAGAAGAGAAAACTGAACGCCTGTCCTGTAATTGTGGCTGAAAAAATACCAGGCAATAATTGATGGAAGGATGATTTGCATTAAAGTACCGCCGGCAGTATAAATAAATTTGCCGAAGAACATAAAGAAGAAATGCCCGGCTTCATGAATTACAAGGTCAGCATTATCAATAAAACCATATTTGCCCCTGTTCAAAACAAACCAGATCATAACAGGAAGCATTATAACTGAAGGTATCCACCTTTTAATTTCATCAAACCTGCCGTAGGTAACTGTTTTTTCGATTTCGATCCGGTTATTTTTTATCATTTTAAATTGAATTATTAATTAACATTCGCTAACTTGGGAACAACTTTTAAGCCATTCAATCAATAATCTTTAAATAAAGATAAATAACCGAAAGGAGTCCTATGCGTAAATATTTCTTTTTAATAATAACCATTCTTACTGTCTGCTCAATTGCAGAAGCGCAGGAATTCAGAACACCGAGACCTAGTCCTGATGCTACTGTTACTCAATTCGTCGGCATTACAAAAATTACTGTTGATTACAGTTCACCAAGAGTTAACAGCAGGAAAATCTGGGGAGATCTTGTACCGTTTGGTGAGATATGGAGAACAGGTGCTAATGAAGGAACAACAATAACATTCAGTGATAATGTTAAAGTAAATGGAAATGAACTGCCTGCCGGAACTTATGGTTTTCACACTATCCCGGGCATGAACGAATGGGAAATTATTTTCAGCAAAGATACAAAAGTCGATGGTCCCGCAGCATTTGATGAAAAGAAAGAAGCTCTGAGAATAAAAGTAAAACCTGAAGAAGCTGCATTTACAGAAAGGATGATGTTTACAATTACCGATATGACAGAGAAATCTGCAAATGTAAATCTCACCTGGGAAAAATTAAAAGTTTCTTTTAATGTTGAAGTTAATACTCAGGATCTCGTACTTCAAAGTGCAAGAACCGGATTCAATTGGGGACAGCTTAATAATGCTGCATCTTACTGCCTGCAGAACAATGTTAACTTAGAAGAAGGATATAACTGGGTTCAGGCTTCGATGCTGATTAATGAGAATTACTGGAATACAAGAATCAAAGCTCAATATCTTGCAAAGATGGATAAGAAAGATGAAGCAATTGCAACTATGGAAAAAGCAATTGATTACGGCTCAAAACTGGAAGATGCGCCTTTTGATTTTGATAATATGAAGAAGATGTTAGCGGAGTGGAAACAGTAGTCAGTTGGCAATTGGCAGTAGGCAATGCTTTTTTTGCCTACTGCATATTGAATACTGCATACTTTAGTCTATCCATAATACTTATCTCTTCGATTCTCAGCAGCTATGCATTCATCACTGCAGCAGTAATCATTATCAACTTTGCAATCGTGGCAGATGACTATGATTTTATCGCAATCTATGTTGTGGCAATTAATATAATATGATGTCGGCTTTCCGCAGAACTCACACTGAGCAATGTATTTTAATTCTTCTTTTGTATTCGGCTCTACAACCTTACGGTCATCGAAAACAAACATGCTTCCCTGCCAGTAAGTATCCGGATATTTGTTAATGAAATTAATTATTCCACCATCAAGCTGGTAAACATCTTTAAATCCTTCTTTAACCATGTAAGCAGATGCTTTTTCGCATCTTATTCCGCCCGTGCAGTAAGTAATTACAGTTTTATCTTTAAATTCTTTTAATGATTCAACAACCTTAGGCCATTCTCTGAAGTGAGTTATGTCTGGTGCAACAGCATTTTTAAATCTCCCGATTTTACTCTCGTACCAGTTGCGGGCATCTACAATTACAAAATCTTTTCCTTCATTATAAAATTTTAATAATTCTTCGGGTGAAAGTCTTTTGCCTCCATCAGCCGGATTAATATTTTCCAGACCTGAATTAACAATTTCCTCTTTAACTCTTACGTGCATTTTCGGATATGCAACCTGATCAGTACCAGTTTCTTTGAACCAGGTATCTTCAAATATCTTATAGCTTTTTAATTTGGATTTATAGAGATCGGTTTTTTCTTCAGTGCTGAATATTGATCCGCTTATCCCTTCTTTTGCAACATAAACTTTTCCTTTTAATTCATTTGCAATACACCAATCCCGATGTTCTTTTGCAAAAGATTCAGGATCTTCAACATCAACATATTTATAGAATGAAATTACTTTATACATTTTTATAGATTAATTCTTACCGCCGAAAAATAATGATAATAATAAAGCCGGGAAAGTTTATTTCATTGATCCTTTTTTAACGAGAAGAACTCCGGCTATAATTATTACAGCCGAAATCAGAATCATAAGATCGAGCCGTTCATCAAGTATTAGCCAGCCAAGGAATAATGCAATAATCGGATTTATGTAAGAGTAAGTTGATACTAAAGCCAATGGTAAATGTGAAATGGCATAAATGTAAGACCCGTATCCGAAAATCGAACCTACGCATGTAAGATATGCAAATGCCAGCAATCCGTTTTGAGTTAGGTTAACCTCAGATGCCTCACCAAGAGAAAATCCTATTGAGGATAATGCAATCCCGGCTATCAGCATTTGAAAAGCAGCACCCATTAACGGATGCAAATCTGTTTTCCTGTATTTTGAATAAACTGATCCCGCAGCCCAAGCAATAACGGCTCCCAGTAAACAAAGAATTCCTTTGAGATAAGATGCTTCGAGAAGCTCATTCAGGTGACTGCCAAAAATTAATATTATGCCAATCAGTCCAAGAACAATTCCAGATATAATCAGGAAATTAATTTTTGATCCCTGCGGTAAAAAGTATTCTATAAGGACAAACCAGAGCGGTGTTGTTGTTAATAACAAAGCTGTGAGCCCGCTGTTTATCCATTGTTCAGCGACAACGACAAGCCCGTTTCCCATTCCAAGCAATAATAAACCAATAACGGCAAGCGGAATTAAATCTTTTTTTGAGGGAAGTTTTTTCCCGCGCATTCTTAAATAAATAAGAAAAATTGTTCCGGCAATTATCCATCTTACACCGGCAAACAACATTGGCGGAAGAGTTTCTACTCCGACTCTTATTGCAAGGTATGTTGTTCCCCAGATAATACAAACAGCAATCCATGCTATATAAGCTTTATAATTTTCTTTAGGCATTAAGATTTTAATTTAGATTTATGCTGATGAAAGTTATTTAAGATGGGAGTAATATCAAAAATAGTTTGTCTGTTGCAAAAGAAAAGTTGCTTTAAAAATAACTTGCAAACCCAAACTGAAACCCGGCTGTATGGATTGTCGGATTACCGATCGCATCAACAATCCAATGTCTTCTGTAGTTTGCTTTAATAACTGTATTTGAAACAGGACGGAAACTCAAACCAAAAACTAAGGCAGTAATTTCATCCCTAATACTTTGTCCTGTAGAATTGAAATGTCCAATATTGAAATCAATATATTCAAACCGAACTATGGAGTTGAGAAGAGCATCACTAAACAGAAATACGGAACCTTTATAAACAGGATAGATAACATCAACGAAAGTGCCCCATTGTTTATCACCGAAAATTTCAGATAGGTTGTCGGGGACATCTATCATACTATAAGCGGCTTCTCCGTGAAAAGTAATATCAAAAAAAGCTGCGGAAAAATCTATAGCTCCAATTGTTAAATTACGTTTTTCATCAACTTCAATTCCTTCAATACGGAAAGAGTTATAAACATTATGATAAAATGAAAATCCTAATTCACCTAATGAATGCTGTATTGCAATTCTTCCGGAATAAGCGGGAAGCCCATTATTATCTTCTTCAAATGCTTCCTCACGCTTACCGGAAGGAATAAATGTTTTTCCTTCGGTATTTAAAATAATTCCATCTCCCAAACCGTTAGTCAGGTATGTTGAGTAAGTGAGTGATAAATCCCTGATCAGATTGAATCTGCCATAGACACCAAACCCCGCTTCAGATAATGTTGAAGGAATAATTTGTGTTGAAACCAAAGGCCTGTCTATAATATCCCAGCGCGGTGAATCATGATTTTGATTGAACATGCCTAACGGAACAAGAAGAATACCTCCGCGCAGTGCAAACATAGGAGAAAACTGAAAATCTAATAATGCTGTCTCAAGTGCTATTTCTTCCGTGCCGTGTTCAAACTCAAGCTCCGATAAGAATTTTATGCCGGAACCAAGTGAAGAATAGAGAAAAATATTAAAGCGTCTTAATTCAAATGAAAGTCCTTCACTAACACCGTCTTCCGAAAAGTAATTTGAGTTTCCTTCAAAGTAACCGCCAATAGAAGTTGATAATTTATTTACTTCTAAAATAAATGGGCGGGTATATATTGCATCCTGTGAAGGAGTTTTTATTGAGGTTGTGTCCTGAGCATTAGTTATCACACAGAAAATAATAATTAAAACAAACGGTAAAACTTTGTACATGTTTTTACTCAGATTTGTACATAAATATTTTCAGAATCTGTAAGTACATCAAACTTTTTTAATGGTTCTGTTGCAGGAGGAGAAATTACTTCCCCTGCTGAAGAGTATTTGCTGCCGTGACAAGGACAAGAAAGCATATCATAATCGGGATCTACTTCACATCCTTTATGAGTACATTGAGTTAAAAGAGCAGTGAAAGTATCGTTTTCATTTTTCCTTAAATAAATTGCAGCAGGTAAACCATTAACATTTAGCAGAACAAATTTCTGTATATCTGTGAACTCGGATTTTTTTACAACCAGTTTATTTCCATCAACAGAATATTGTGCATATTTAATAACTGCACAACTGTTAATGAGAGAGCCGCCTAAAGTTCCAACGGTAAGAATACCAACTGTCTTTATAAATTCTTTTCTGTACATTTATAAAGATTTCAAAAATTTTATCAGCTTCTGTTTATCCGCGTCCGAAAGATTATAATAATTGCTTCTGCTGCTGGATGCTTCTCCACCATGAAAACTTATTGCTTCCTCAATTGTAAATGCCCTGCCATCGTGCAGAAAGAAACTCTTTCCGCCCTGAGAAGTTCCACCAAGTCCCAAACCCCATAAAGGAGTTGTTCTCCACTCACTTGTTTTAGCACTTCCTTCTGTATAATAATCATCAAGCTCAGTACCCATATCATGCATCAGCATATCTGTAAAGGGATGAAATTCTTTTTGGTTCAATGCTTCAATCTCTGAAGGACCGGAAACAAATGTTGGAATATGACAGCCGGAACAATTTATTTGTTTAAAGATATTTTCGCCTCCAATTACATCGGCATCATTCTGATTTCTTCTAGGCGGCGGCTTTAAAGTTCTTATATAAAACTCAACACTTTTTACAATACTTGCTGAGAGTTCGGGATCAGAAACTTTATCTCCGGTTCCGGAACCTATCATATAATTGTATAAATCTTCTGTTAAGAAATCGGATGTTATTCCAATATCCTGCAAATATGCCTGGGCTACCTGCTGAAGAATTGTAATTGCACCGGCTTTCCTTCCAAATCTTCCAATGTACTTACCATTATTTGGAATATGGAATCCGGGTTTAGGTTGAAAATAATCCGGAGGGTCAACGT
>CAYNUV010000114.1:0-7933 GCA_964400245.1 uncultured Ignavibacteriaceae bacterium | reverse complement strand
ACTTCTTCCGGTGTCCCTGAGCGTTCTTCCACTTCACTCCATTTCCATTGAGCAAGATAGTCATCTTCAGATGTTAAGCCCTGCTCTTTTGCAACTTTATCAATCTTTATAATAAACTTTGATGATAGCTCAACTTTGTTTTCATCAAAATCATCCCATGCTTTTACTTGAGATGGAATATCCTGCCAGTAAAGTATTTGATATAATGCCATGTAATCTCTTTCAACTAAAAAATTAATAATTAAAAAAGTTATGCTAATAGAACTATTTCTTTCGAACTAAATGTAAAAACAAATCAACAGCGCTGCTTGCGTCAGAGCCATATCCATCCGCATTAATTTCATCCGCAAACATCTGGCTTACCGGTGCACCGCCGATTGCCATTTTAACTTCTCCTAAACCTTTTTCTTTAAAGCCGTCAATAACAGTTTTCATATATGTCATAGTAGTAGTTAACAAAGCGCTCATACCAACGATGTTGGCATTATATTTTTCAGCAGCAGTAAGAAATTTTTCCAGGCTCTGATCCACACCAATATCATGAACTTCAAACCCCGCACCTTCGGCCATCATACAAACCAGGTTCTTGCCAATATCATGTAAATCACCGCGTACAGTTCCCATTATCAAAATACCTTTAGGTTCTACATTAGAATCCTTTGCAGATAATAATGGTTTCAAAACAGCCATACCTGCCTTCATTGCTCGGGCAGCTATAAGAACCTCGGGTACATAAAGAATATTGTATTTAAAATCTTCTCCAACCACACTCATACCAGCAATTAATCCTTCATTCAAAACTTCCTGAACAGTTCTGCCTTCAGTTAAAGCGTCCTTAGTCATTTGCTCAACTTCTTTTGCCTTTCCCTCGTAAAGAAATTGATTCATTAATGCATAATCAGGCATTCAGCTTTCCTTTCTTAAAATCTGAAATCATTTCCTATCGTTTTGAATTAAATTCATTTAAAGCTTTCTGCATTGCAAGAATATTTTCGCGGGGCATTCCCGGGCTCGTTCCACCGCCAACAGAAAGAATTATTCCTTCGCCACCGCTTTTCTCCAGAACTTCTATTGTAGCATCAAATACTTCTTTTGGTGTACCGCGAACACCGATCTCCAGAGGATTAACATTTCCCATCAGGCACATTCTATTTCCTACGCGACTTTTCACATCAGCAATATCAGTCTGCTTACCCCAGTTCAAAACATTGAATCCACAATCAGGTAAGTGTTCAAGGCATGCATTTATATCAGCATCGTTATGATAAATTTTCACCCAGTCATTTGGAAACGCATCACAAATTTTCTTTAAATACGGATGAGCAAATTCCAGGTAATGATCTTCATTAATAAATCCAACTATATCATCAAGAATAAAAATGCCTTCAACAGAGTCTCCCATAATCTCAGCCTGGGCTTTAAGCCAATCAATAATAAGATTCGTACAAAGACTGATTAACTTATGAGCCCATTCAGGTTTTTCAACAAGGTCAATCATAAAGTCAGTTGTGTTGCGGACAAAGCCCGCAGTGCATAGAGGTCCGCGTGATGTAACAAGAGGAAGAATATATCCCTGATCGAGGATGCGCGGTTTAATCATTTTAATTCTGTGGAGCGTCATTGCCATAAATGCATCATTTAAAACTTCATATTCAGGAAATGACTCTATATCTTCTATATGATAAAGTGTATGATATTCACTGGGAGTATTATCCTGCCAGAACTTAATCTTTGTTCCCAACGCGGATGGCTCCGCTGCCATACCATACTCTAACCACCATGAAGGAACGAAAATAATATCAGGAAATTCGCGGTGAATTTTCAGGTTGGATTGAAACCATAATTCAGGATCGAGATAATAATCCATGTGGTTTAAGCCGAGATAACCGGGTATCCAGGGGCTGTCAATAATTAAAGCCATAGGAATTTTATCCAGCTTTTCGAGCCGGGCGGCTTTCTTAAAAGTTTCCCATTGTTCAGGTCTCATGATTTTTCCTTTATTAATTTGTCATTCCCACTAAAGCCTGCATATTGCTGGCAAGTGGGAATCTAATCTTTTAAAATAGGGATTCTCATTTTCATGGGAATGACAATGAATTATGGTTCAACAAATATCTCATTATCACTGATTTTTATCTCAACTCCGGCAGCTTTCGCTGCATCCTGCAAAGCAGAATTCAGCATTACAACCGGATCTTTACTAACATCAATTCTTCTCATTAAACTATCACCTTTCTTAGTACCAACCACAAGCGAAATTTTTAATCCTTTACGTTTGCATGCTACTCGTGTTCCATCTTCTAATGTTTTATTCATTGGTTTGATAAAGGCATCTGTAAAATGAACCCCTATGCCGGATTTATCGTTAAATACCGGTGGAAGCTTTTCTTTTGCCGCTTGATTTATATCGCAAATTTTTATCAAGTATTATTCTCCTAAATTTTTTTTGTCATGCTGAACTTGTTTCAGCATCTCCAATTACTATTCTAAACAAGACTTTACGAAGACCCTGAAACGAGTTCAGGGTAACCCGCTCGCTGTATTAATGCATAATGAAGCACCTCCAACGCAAGCCCCCACTTATGTTCGCGGCTGCTTAAATTGCAATAACATCCTTCGGGACTGAATTGCCTTTCCCAGTTAAAAACATCATTCAGCGGTTTGCCAAACAGAGGCTTTTCATTTCCAATGTTGTTCATTAATAATTCCGGATCTCTTATATACTCACACATATATATATACCCATAATCATCAGACGCAGGGTTACAATTGAGTTGAATAATTTTATAACCATCTGAGTGAGAAGTTAATTTTATATGATAATCGAACTCCAGCTTTTGGCCCATGTTTGAACAGGTTGTTCCTTCGTATCTAAACTTTGCTTCAATTGAATTATCTTTTAAAAATTTTAATTGAAGACGTTCCTGCGACCATTTTTGTAAAGCTTTTGAACTAACGGAATACTTTGCATTTTGAGTGAGAGAATTATTGAATCCGTTTCCATTTGAAATCTTTATTTTAACAACTGGCTGCAGAAGGCGAACATCTTCTATTTGAGTCTGGAAATATTTATAAGGTGTTCTGCGGTATTGGCAGGCTGATAAAGAACAGCTTTCACACGGAATTAATTCCCTGAGATTCCGAATTTTATTAGTATGGCTTGTAATACCAAATAGAGCAAGCATTGATTTTTTTGGTTTTAGCATGCCGGTGTCAAGTATATTAATTTCTCCCGGCAAATCGCTTATTTTCTTTTGCTGAATTGATTCCCAAAGTCTGGTCTGATCTTCTACATTCCATCCGGAATAACCGGGACTGTAATGCGGCAGAACAGCAAAATCATTTTTATCCGCCCATTCACAGAACCGGAAACCTATAGTCGTAATCAAATGTTCAACCACAGCAGAGCCATAAACTTCAAGAAAAAAATATTCATCTGGTTTTCCTTCAAGCCAAAGTCGGCGAGCTTCTACTTCACATTCACTTCCTGCACTTACTATTGTCAGCATTGCTCTATCAACCTGAGCTTCAATAAACTGGTTAAGAAGTTTTTTTGCTGAGAATAGAGTATTCCCAATTTGAATTTTTTCATTTAAAATATTGAGATCAGTCTGTACAGCATAAATCCAAGGACTTCCGTTTTCATTGTACCATTGCCTTGCCCAATCTGCAAGTTCACGTGCTCTTCCTTCAAGCTCATAATTATGAGGATATCCAAGCAGACGTTTGTATTCTTCTTCTTTTACATTGATGTCGGGTTTTGTATCAGTTAATTCATTCATACTGCATTTAGAGATTCAACAGGATTAAATTGACATCCTTCAACAAAATAATCAAAAAATGATGGATCAGCTTCCAACCGGCAGTGGATTACTTTTTTAACTAGGTTCTCTAATTCAATTCGCTTTGTTTTGGAAAGTAAGGCAATGCAGGCACCTTCGATAGAAGCATTACCAACCTGGATAATTTTTGAATCATCTATATTGGGTATAAGCCCTATCCTCTTTGAAGATTCTACATTTAAATATCTTCCAAACCCCCCGGCTAAATAAAAGATATCAAGATCTCCAAACCTGATTCCGTACTTATTAAAAACTGTGTGAAGGCCTGCTACATTAGCTCCTTTTGCCTGGGCAAGTTCATTAATATCTTTTTCATTAATAAAGATATGAAAACCATTTTGGGAATAAAGAACAATTTCATTTTCCGAATTCTCAAATCGACCTAGATTATTCATTCGTTCATTCCTAAGCAGTTCACTCAGAGCATCAATCAATCCGGAGCCGCAAATGCCTTCGGGACCAGTATCACCAATTACGTGGAAGGAAACTATACCATCAGAATTAATCTTCAGCTTTTCGATAGCGCCGGGTAACCCGGGCATTCCGCAGGAAATTTTCCCGCCTTCAAATGCTGGGCCTGCGGGGCATGACGCCGCCAGGATTTTATGTTTATTACCAAGAATCAATTCTGTATTTGTTCCGATATCCATTATGGCTACAAGGCGTTCTTCATTTGCAATATCAACAGCAAGCATACAAGCTGCAGCGTCGGCTCCAACATGCCCGCTGATGATTGGTAATCCATAAACACGGGCTTTGGGATTAACAGGCAATTCTCTTTCCCATAAAGAAGGCATTAATCTTTTTGCAGATTCAGAAAGACTTGTGGTTATCCGTTTACCTTCAGCCATTTCAATTTCTGTTATAGAACGATATGGATTCTGCCCAATTGAATAAACATTCAAACGGAAAAAAAGATCACGCATAGTGGAATTGCCTGCAACAACAATTTCATAAATGCTTTGGGGATCAACCGGAAATTCTTCTATAGCATGACTAATATACCCGGCTAATGTTCTTTGAAGCAATTTACTTTTATGTTGAGTGTCGTAGTGAATACGCGCCATTATATCTGAGCCGCCGAATCTCTGCGGGTTCTCGAAAGACGAGTCGGCTATAATTTCGCCCGTCTCTAAATTTAAAAGCCGGATGACAATTGTAGTAGTTCCCAAATCTATGGCAACTCCATGGATTGGTCCATCTGAATAATCTATTTCATTTCCATCCAACAAAATACGTTTACCGTCTCGTTTTACAACCGGATCAATAATTAAGTTTTGATTATAGGCAGGAAGGTTGAGGGCTTTAGTTTCAATTCTCATATTTCCGCGGCGTATTGTATTACATTTGATTACGCCGGAATATGCAATAATTCTACATTGGCAGGATAAACGGAAATTACTTTTTAATCCTTTATGCAGATGATCTTCCCGCGGTACAGGCTCTGAAAGACATTCCATTCCTTCCGTTACTTCAACCAGGCATTCTTTGCATTTACCCTGCCTGTTGCAGGAAGTAGATACATGAATTCCAAATGATTCTGCATATTCGTGCAGAAAAGAACCTGGTTTTACGTCAGCTTTATTATTATTGAAGTGTAGCTCGACACTCATATAAATCTTATAATTACTTTCAATATCTAAGATATTGAAATTTAATAAGAAGTTTTAAAATATTTGAACCGTTTTAATATATTTTATTTTAGGAGTTCAAATAATGTAAATGCAAACTTATTTTTCAATTAAATTTAGCTCTTAATTGTGGGGAAAAGAGATTCAGCAGATAAATGAAGTTCAATTCTTTATATCTAATTTAACTCCATAAGGCAGTGTTAATTCAAATCTTTTTAAAAGTAGTGTAATTTCATCTTTAATTTCTTTATCCAGAATATAAAATGCAACAACATTTTCGGCAGGTGACATTTTTATTTTACCAAGGTATAGCTCCGCAACTTTCTTCCAATTTGCAGGTAATTTGTAAAACCATTTATCGTATATCATTGCAAATTTTATATTGCGTGAATTGGCGGCTATGTTCAGCCAATCCGGGGATTTAGTTTTTCTCCTTAGATTTTGAACTTCTATTGATGCTAATCCAACAAGATCAAGGACATAGTTATCATTATTAAACGTAACATATCCAAGATCATTTACTGCAACAGGTTTTTTATAGAATTCAGTTACAAAGCGGTGCATTTGGTATTGCTGTTCATAAATATTGTTTGATGCAACCGGAATCATTATGGTACCATAGACATAATTATAAGAAACAAGTGAAACAATTATTGTGATGTAAGTTGCTGTTTTTAAAAAACTATTTTCCATGAATGTTTTTATCAGCCATTGTCGGTAGAGAAAAAGAAAAATTAAAACTGCTGCAGTCCATAAATAAACTATATATCTGCCATCCTTGCTAAATAACAAATGGAATAATATTGCTGCAGCTATGCAGCTTGCCATCAATCTCTCCTCTTTATTTTTTTTAGTTGATAACGTAAAACGAAACAGGAATACCATACCAACAAATAACAAAGCGCCTCTTGGGCTAACAAGGTTATTTTTTAAATTTTCAAGTACTGAGAGAATACTTCCATCCGAAGAAGTAACTGATAGTTTCGCTAAAATAGATAGTGGTAATGGTTTAAGTCCCAGGCTAAGAAGAAAAAATGAAAATGAACTCATCAATATTATGATTGTTACTAATGAGATAATGGATTTTTTTTTATATCCGCGGATGTAAAGAAAAAAGAGTATGGTAAAAGATAATGCAAGATTTTCATATCGAACTAATGGGGCAATAATTATAGCAGCAATAAGCCATTTAGAAATTTTTTTGTTTTGAATTTCATTTATTACCCCCCATATAATAATTACCGTTAAAAATACTTGGAGAGGATGTTCCATTCCGCCGAATACTGAACCGACTAAATTTGTTCCTAACATTAATAATATTAATAAAAGTAGAACAGCTTTATTCATTTTTATTTTATCAACAACACCAGCAAAGAAAATATTTTTTAGTGTCAGCCAGAATAAGTAAAAAGTTCCCAAACCAGATAAAACATTAATAATGAAAGGGAGGTAATAACCAAAGCTAAATCCTGTAAACGGTGCAAGTATGAATGGCCATAAAATGCTGGATGATGGAGAAGAATATTCATTCAGGTTCACACCATAATGTCCTTTTAAAATGTTTTCTGCTAAAGCTAAATGGATATATGAATCATCAACAATGTAAACAAAAAGTCCAGAATTCAGAATTAATATCATTATTGTCTGAATTATTATTATTGTTAAAGAAAGAAAAAGAGGGATTAAAAATATTTTTTTTTCTTCTGATGAGCTGAAGGAAAATGATTTCATTTAGATTAAAATTTATTTATGCCTTTTTTCCAGGTTGGCAGCAACTTCCGATAATTTAATTTCTTTTTCTTCTAGTAGAACAAGTAAATGATAGAGTAAATCAGAAACCTCATTAATAATTTCTTCCCTGTCATTATTTTTTGCAGCTATCATCACTTCGACAGATTCTTCACCAAACTTCTGGATTATCCTGTTCTCTCCTTCTCTAAATAGTTTTGTTGTGTAAGAGTGTTCCGGAAGTTTTTCTTTTCTTTCTTTTATAATAGAAGATAGCCGTTGTAAAAATTTTATTGAATCTGATTTGTCAATATCAAAGCAGCTATATTTTCCTGTATGGCAAGTGTTTCCATCAGGCTCAGCATAAATAAGAAGTGAGTCATTGTCGCAGTCTGGTTTTATATCTACTAATCTTAAATAATTACCTGAGGTTTCTCCTTTTGTCCAGAGTTCATTTCTTGTCCTGCTGAAAAATGTAACGAGGTTTGTCTCAATAGTCTTTTCAAAAGATTCCTTATTCATAAAACCGAGCATCAATACAAGGTCTGTTTTATTATCTACAACAACTGCAGGAATAAGTCCGTTTAGTTTTTCTAAATTCAGTTTAGATATATCAATCATTATAATCTTACGTTTACTCCATTTTCTTTAAGATATTCTTTTAGCTCCCCGATAGAAAGAATATTAAAATGAAAAAGACTTGCAGCAAGACAGGCATCAACATTTGCTTCT
>CAYNUV010000113.1:0-7936 GCA_964400245.1 uncultured Ignavibacteriaceae bacterium | reverse complement strand
GACCGTGACCGACCATGACTTGACATTTTCCCATTTAATATTTACTTCAAAACCTCCACGCGCACGGAGACCTTTTACCGAACCATTTTGCCAAACATTAGGCAATGCAGGCAGCAAATTAATTTCACCTGAGTGACTTTGCAAAAGCATTTCGGCAATTCCTGCGGTGCCGCCAAAATTGCCATCTATCTGGAAAGGCGGATGTGTATCAAATAAATTATTAAGAGTTGATTTTTGAAGTAATGCAACGAGGTTTTCATAAGCTTTCTCTCCATCTTCCAGGCGAGCAAAAAAATTAATTATCCATGCACGACTCCAGCCTGTATGCCCGCCGCCATGAGCAAGACGATATTCAATTGTTTTTCGTGCAGCTTCAATTAAGTCGGGAGTTTGACGCATTACAATCTGTTTTCCAGGATGTAACCCAAACAGATGAGAAATATGACGGTGTCCCGGTTCAGCTTCTTTAAATTCTTCAGTCCACTCCATTAATCTTCCATCACTCCCGATACGCAATGGACTTAACTGCGAACGAAGATCAATCAACTGATTTCTGAATTCTTCATCGTCACCAAATATCTTTGATGCTTCAATTGTATTGGTGAACAAATCCCAGATAATTTCCATATCCATTGTGGGGCCCATAGTAATATTGGAAGTGTCACCATCTTTTGTAATAAATTTATTTTCAGGAGAACTTGACGGACCTGAAACTAAGAATCCGGTTTTAGGGTCTTCGGTTAAATAATCAACAAAAAATAAAGAGGCTTCTTTTAAAATAGGATATGCATATTCGAGGAATTTCAGATCGCCGCCAAATGCATAATGTTCCCACAAATGCTGGCAGCACCATGCTGCACCCATAGGCCACATCCCCCATTCTGCTTTTCCTTCAGAAGTAGTCCAGTACCACACATCTGTTGTATAATGAGCAGTAAAACCGCGGCTGTTATACATGTTTTTTGCAGTAAGTCTTCCTTTACTTCTTAAACTATCCACAAACGAAATAAAAGGAAGATGACATTCAGCAAGATTTGTAACTTCAGCGGGCCAATAATTCATTTGAATATTTATATTGATATGATAATCTGCATTCCAGGGTGTTTTAAGTCCATCTGCCCATATTCCCTGAAGGTTTGCAGGAAGATCCCCCGGTCGTGAACTGCAGATAAGAAGATATCTTCCGTACTGAAAATAAAGACTAATTAGTTGAGGATCTTCACTGCCATTCTGAAACGCAAGCAGTCTTTCATCTGTCGGCAGTCGGGTATTTTCATTTGCTCCAAGGTTAAGCTTTACCCTGTTGAAAAGTCTTTGATGTTCTACGATATGATCTTTCTTTATTTCATCAAAACTTTTTTCGGAAATGGCATTTAGGTTTGATTGACAAGTTATGTGCGGATCTTTATTCCAATAATTTGTAGAAGCAGAAAGATAAAAAGTAACTGTGTCTGCATTTTCTATAATAAGGCTATCTCCACTTACTGAAATTTCTCCTCCATCATTTAAAGCCAATAATTGAGTTTCGTAATGAACTCCGGGATTAAGCCCGACTATATCAATACCTCCTGCTGTTACTTGTCCTTTCATTATTATGGAATTGTTTGCGGCAAGTATTTCAACATCTTTTGGACGGGTTATTTTTGCAGATAAATTAAGCAAACCCGGTTTAGAACATGTAAACCGAATAACAATCACCTGATCAACAGGGCTTGAGAAATATTCCCGTGTATAAGTCGCATTTCCGGATTTGTAAGTTACTCTTGCAATAGCTTCATCAAGATTTAGTTCGCGTTTGTATTCATTTATTTCTCCATGATGATCAATCTTAAAACATAAATCTCCAAGAGTTTGGTACATATTCCATGTACCTTCAATCATCATTTTCTTTTCTGTTAATTCTTGAGCTTCTTTATATTTTCCTTCAAAAAGTAAACTACGCACTTCTGGAAGATATTTGTAAGCGTCAGGTTTGTCAGTTACGGTGCTACTTCCCGTCCATAAAGATTCTTCATTAAGTTGAATTCGCTCGTAATTAATTCCGCCGAAGGCCATTCCGCCTAAACGGCCGTTACCAATTGGGAGTGCTTCTTCCCAAACATTTGCTGGTTGTTTATACCAAAGAACATTTTGTGTAAAGGAAATATTGCTTACACAAATTAATAGGGTTAATATGGAGTAGTATTTTTTCATTATAATTGAGTTTCAAACTCCTCAAATCAAACTTAGTTATCAAAATCTTCTTTCTCAAGAAAATGTTCACCAATACTTTGCCATTACTAATTTTTGATAGCACATAAAAATTCATCAAATAGATTAAAATAATTTCATTGCCGGTAATGTAAACTCATATTAAATTTGTGCAAATATTCAGGGAGGTATTTGTGGACCCGGTAAAATTTGGTATCATTGAAAAATTATGTTTATGTTCTTTAAAATTATTCAATGTTGCTTCAATAATATTTTTTCTCAATTCCTGCACAACAATAACCGATTCATTATATGTTCAGGATGTTGATGTAAAAGGACCAATCAACCAGCCACCAATAAGAATAACCGGCAGAGACAGCGCTTCGTTTACCATTTCTCCAAAGTTCTTCATTAACTCAAATAAAAGTTATAATGGATTAATTGAAGGGCATACTAAAGTAAACTCTGAAGGAGTTTTCCAGGTTGATACAACCGTAAACGGTAATCAAACAACATATAATATTTCTCAGAATGCAAACACATTTGATTTTGAAGGAGAGAATCTTCACTGGTTTATGCCTAATTATATGGTCGGGCTCGATATAGACATTGCTATATCTAAAAAAGTTGCTCTCTCCGGAGGGTTCAGTCTATCAGGGAAAAACAAAACAAATCTCTATGGTTACAGAGTTGGTCTCGGATTTTTCTCGGCATCAGAAAATATCGGCGTTCGGTTTGATGGAGGACTCATCTGGCAAAAATATACTTATGATGCTTCTTCTGTTATCGTGCGAGATGAAGGTTCATCTGAATCCGAAGTAATTTTTTTCAGGGACATAGGGAAGTCAACAAACCTTAATCATTATCTTAGCCTAACATTCAATACTATATATGATAATCTTCCTGTGAATTTTCTTCTTAATGTAGGATACAGCGGGCAGAGTCTTATTGATTATGAACCTGAGACGCCCGATGATGAGTATTATGTTTTGGATCCATATTACCGGGTTGAGGATATGCGGGGTGAGGCTTACGCAGCTTTTATTAATGTTTCCCCCGGTATTTACGCTAATATAAATGAATGGAGCAGATTGGTTTTTGCAGTAAGGTTTTTCTTTGAGGTTGATTTTGAAGAATCGGATAAACCTACTTTTATAATTCCAATGGTTCAGTTTGATTTAGGTTTGTAAAATGAATTTTAACCTTCGAGGTTAACAAATTGCTGGCGATACCTTAACCTCGAAGGTTCTTTTCTCTTCACACTCCGGTATATTTTTTATTAAGGTTATTTAAAAGCTTGTTTATCTCTTCATGTGTCACCTCTTCGCGCACAATTTTAACTTTCAAATCATAATCAACTTCACCTTTTGCAAGTTTCATATTGGATTTTGAATCAATCTCAACAATAGCACTTGAAGTTATCCCGTTATATTTCCCTCTTATTGTTACAACCCAAACCCCTTCATCAGCCCATTGTTTTGCAACTGTGAAAACACCTTTCAGATCATGTTTAAAATTAAGCTTAATTGTTTTTCTTTCACCATTTA
The DNA here is from genome assembly GCA_964400245.1 of uncultured Ignavibacteriaceae bacterium. Classification (GTDB taxonomy): domain Bacteria; phylum Bacteroidota; class Ignavibacteria; order Ignavibacteriales; family Ignavibacteriaceae; genus RBG-16-34-14. Next base: position 4,199 of record CAYNUV010000113.1, on the reverse strand, counting down.
CAATTCCTTCAGCAGTGCCATTTAACTTTGCATCTGAAGGTGTGTGGCAACCAAATGTCTTAACAATCAATGCTTCATCTCTGCTTGATCCTGATTCAACTGAAATTTGGAAACCTCCCGCAAAAGCTATCGCAATTATAAACAGAACGAATGGAACTATTAATCCCTTTTTCATCAGAACCTCCTTTTTGTTTTTTGTGATGTTGTTGAGATGCCTGCAAACACCGGATAGTTTAAATGCTTTACTATATTTGAATTAAACCTGTTTAAAATTTTATATTGTTACCAGCTATTTTAATCGAAACCAGATTGGAGCGATGATGGGATTAAAAGAATTCAAAGCAGCAAAAATAAATGATCTTAGAGATGGAGAGATGAAAGCAATCTCGGTTGGAGATGGAAAAGAAATTCTTCTTATACGAATTAGTGGAAATTATTACGCGCTTGGTGCTAATTGCACACATTATAGTGCCCCCCTGGCAGAAGGAGTATTGTGTAATGGAATAATAATGTGTCCCTGGCATCACGCTTGTTTTGATGCAAAAACAGGTAATCTTTTAGATCCTCCCGCAAGAGATTCTCTTCCAAAATATGCAGTAAAAATTATTGGAGAAGATGTTATGGTAACTATTCCTGAAGAACTTGAATCATCAAGAATTCCTGAAATGATAAAAGCTGATTCCTCTGATAAAAGAAATTATGTTATTCTTGGCGGAGGGGGAACGGGAAATGCAGCTGCTCAGGCTTTACGTGAAGCCGGCTATACCGGAAGAATTATAATGATAACACAGGAAGACAGAGTGCCGTATGATCGCCCAAACTTAAGCAAAGATTATCTCTCAGGTGAAGCACAACCTGAATGGATGCCCCTGAGAGGTGAAGATTTTTATAAAGAGCATGCTATTGAAATTATTTTTAACGCAATAGTTAAAGAAATAAATACCACTGCAAAAGAAATTCATTTTAATAAAAACAATAAATTACAATATGATAAAATACTCTTTGCAACAGGAGGAGTGCCGAAAACTCTTAACATTCCCGGCTCTGAGCTTAAAAATATTTTTTACTTAAGAAGTTTTAATGATTGCGATAAAATAATTGAAGCTTGCAAAGAAGCATCAAAAGCAGTTGTTATTGGTTCAAGCTTTATCGGGATGGAAGTTGCCCATAGTCTGTATGAAAGGAAATTGGATGTAACTGTTGTTGCCCCTGATGAAATTCCATTTAAGAATATTTTTGGAGATGAAATAGGCAATCTTATAAAAAGATTACACGAAGAAGATGGTATCATATTTAAACCCGGCAAACAGGTTTCAAAATTTGAGGGTGATGATAGAGTATCTTCAGTTGTTCTTTCAAGTGGTGAGAAGATAGATTGCGATTTTGTTGTAGCCGGAATTGGTGTTAGGCCTGCAACAGATTATATAAAAGGTATGAATCTTGAAAAAGATGGCAGTATAAAAGTAAATGAATATCTCCAGGTTGCTGAAGATGTTTTTGCCGCAGGAGATATTGCTATCTTTCCATATAACGGAAATCAAATTAGAATAGAACACTGGCGTGTTGCTGAACAGCAGGGGCGAGTAGCAGGATTTAATATGGCAGGAAGGAAAATAAAATTTAACAAGCAACCTTTCTTCTGGTCAGTTCAAGCCGGATTGAACATTAGATATGTTGGTAATGCAAAAGAATGGGATGAAATAATAACCTGGGGAAATATCTCTTCAAAAGAGTTTATAACATTTTTGGTTAAAGGAAATAAAGTCCTTGCAGCAATTGGAAGTAACATGGACACCGAAATGGCAGGAATAGAACAATTAATGCTTAATAACAAAATGCCTTCAACAAATGAATTGAAAGGAAAGAAAATTAATTTGATCCAGTTGACATCAAAAATTCATTGATTACTTCTTTTTCTTTACAAGAAAAATATTTAATTCATCTAAACTGACTTCACTTCAATAATAAGAGTGCATTAACTCACAAATTTCCTCCTTAAATTAAAATCATTAATGCAGATATTTTTCTGTATCACAAGTCTAAAGATTTTTCACCGGTATATTCTCCTGTCATTTTTAATCATAAGAACGAGGATAATATGTTTAAGAAATCGTTTTTGCTGTACACAGCATTTTTTCTTGCTTCTATTTGTTACGCACAGGAAATTAAGAATCCACTTATTATTGGTCCACAATTAGGTTACCATAAATCTGCAGATGCCGATGACGGACAAATGCTGTATGGCGCAGCGCTAAGATTAAAACTTACAAATGCGCTTGGCTTCGAAGGCTCAGTAAATTACAGGCAGGAAGAATACCGCAATGGAACTATAACCGTTTCACAATGGCCGGTTATGTTATCGGGCTTGTTGTATCCAACTCCAAATATTTATGGACTGTTTGGTGTTGGGTGGTATAATACCAACATTGAGTTCAACAATATTCTATTTACTCCGTCTGATAAAACCTCGCAGGAATTCGGCTGGCATTTTGGTGCCGGAGTTGAAATACCTGTAGGACAGTCAGTTTTCATTACCACAGATTTCCGGTATGTATTTATTGATTATAATTTTGAAGAAGTACCGGGGGCTGGTGAAATAAGCAGCGACTTTTTTGTAATTAAAGCGGGATTACTCTTTTCTATTAACTAAAATATATTCGGAGGCAGTCTTGCGTTTTATTTTTTTTTAAGAAGGATAGTAAACACGACGATTGCCTCTGATTTTTTAATATTTATGCTCTCACCGAATTTTTTTTCAATTTCAAATTAAAAAAGATTGACAATAGAATCTTTAAATAATATGTTCCAACATACTGGTTTGAAAAAACCATAAAATGCTTCTTATCTCATAATAACGGGGATATCAGCATTTCTCTTTCTAAAAATCCGATAATACTGAAAGGGTATAACAATGACAAAAACAGTTGCCGGCATACTCAGAAGCAAGGGCTATATTATTCATTCCGTTAATGTAGATTCAACGGTATTTGAAGCTTTGCAAATAATGGCAGATGGCGGTGTGGGAGCCTTGCTTGTCATGGAAAGTGAAAAGCTTGTCGGTATTATGTCTGAAAGAGATTATGCAAGAAAAGTAATCCTGCTTGGTAAATCATCAAGAGAAGCAAAAGTAAAAGAGATAATGTCTGATAAAGTTTTATTTGTTCATCCTCACCGGACAGCTGAAGAGTGTATGGCAATTATGATAAACAAAAGAATAAGGCATTTGCCTGTAATTGATAATGATAAACTTGTCGGAGTCATATCTATCGGTGATGTTGTTAAAGCTGTAATAGATGAAAAAGAATTTGTTATAGAGCAGCTTGAAGAATATATAGCCGGAAGAAAAATTGTTGCTGAAGTATAAACACCTTTTCGATTACAACTATATAGATTAAATATTTTTCTTAATCGGATTATTATTCCTAATCAATTTTTAACTGATTATGAGAACGATTTTGATTAAGACATAACCTTTAATAATCATTTTTATGGGATTCATTTTTTATTAAATCTTTTCTTAATGTTAAGCAGTTTCCCCCCAATTTTTTATTTTTAGAAAACACTTACAGAAATTTATGAAGAACCTAAACCTGAACTTATTTGAGCAGCTTCTTGTTTCCGATGATTTAAAATCAATAAAAGAAGAGCTTACAAAAATTAAAACCGGCATTGAAAACTCCATCCGGGATAATTCTTTGAAGATAGTTTTTAATGGCAAATCTGAAGAGATTAATAGTGAGTATATCACCAATGAATTAGAACAGATAATTAATACTTATACACTTGAAAGAAGCAAGTATTATCTTAAAAGATTAATAAAAAGTATTAAAGAAGAAAAAAAAGGAAAGATAAACGATCTTAATCTTAACAGGTGGAAAGAATATAATGATATAGTAACCGACAGCTTGTGGGTATTGAAAAAAAGAGACAGATCCGGTGAACATAAAGCATCTTACTGGGGAAATTTCATTCCGCAAATTCCAAATCAGCTTTTAAGGCGATATACAAAGAAAGGCGAATGGGTTCTTGATACTTTTCTTGGAAACGGGACAACACTAATTGAATGTAAAAGGCTCGGGCGGAATGGAATAGGAATAGAGCTTTTAGAGAACATTGCCGCATCTGCAAAAAAAATAATTGAAAAAGAAAATGCTTCACAGGATGTTATTACAAAAATAGTTAATGCTGATAGCTCCGAA
>CAYNUV010000112.1:0-7943 GCA_964400245.1 uncultured Ignavibacteriaceae bacterium | reverse complement strand
GAGAGCACCAAACTCGGATATTGGTCGTGATCCTCGATGGGGCAGAAATGAAGAATGTTATGGTGAAGATGCATGGTTTAATGGAGAGATGACAGTGGCTTTTGTAAAAGGTTTGCAGGGTGATGACCCTAAATACTGGCGGACAGCTTCACTTATGAAGCACTTCTTAGCAAACAGTAACGAAAATGGACGCGACAGTTCCTCTTCTGATTTTGATGAAAGACTTTTGCGTGAGTACTATGCCTATCCATTCTGGAGAGGTGTAGTTGAAGGCGGTTCGCGTGCATATATGACTGCTTATAATTCTTATAATAAAATCCCGATGATTGTACATCCAATTCTCAAAGATATTACAGTTAATGATTGGGGACAGGATGGAATTATTTGCACAGACGGCGGAGCTTTTCGTTTGCTTTTAACTGCACATAAATATTACCCTGATAGCAGTATCGCAGCAGCCAATTGTATTTGGGCGGGCATAAACCAGTTTTTGGATAGATACCGGGGCAGCATAAATGAAGCACTCGAAAACGGATATTTAACAGAATCTGCCATTGATAGTGTAATCAGGGGAAATTTCAGGGTGATGATAAAATTAGGTTTGCTCGATCCGCCTGTAATGGTGCAATACAGCAGTATAGGAATCAACGATACATCTGATCCTTGGTTAAGTGATGAGCATAAACTTGCTGCAAGAGAAGTAACGCAGAAAACTATTGTACTATTGAAAAATTCAGGAAATCTTCTCCCGCTTGAAAAGAAAAAAATAAAATCAGTTGCAGTTATTGGTCCACTTGCAGATGAAGTTCTTTTGGATTGGTACAGCGGAACACCTCCATATAAAATCTCTCCACTTGAGGGAATCAAAAATAAAGTCGGAGATGATATTGAAGTGAAGTATGCGAAGAGTAATGAAAATGGAATTGCAGTTGATCTTGCAAAGAACTCTGATGTAGTTATTATCTGTGTTGGCAATCATCCTTATTGTGACAATGCAGAATGGGGAGAATGTCCGACTCCAAGTGATGGCAGAGAAGCAGTTGACAGGCAAATAATTAATCTCGAGCAAGAGGGATTAATTAAAGAAGTTTACAATGCAAACCCAAATACAATTGTTGTTTTGATAAGCAGTTTTCCATATTCCATCAATTGGACACAGGAAAATATTCCTGCAATTGTTCATATGACTCATGCAAGCCAGGAATTGGGAAATGCACTTGCTGATGTTCTTTTTGGAGATTATAATCCCGGAGGCAGGCTTGTACAAACATGGCCCAAATCAATAGATCAACTACCACCTATGATGGACTATAATATTCGGAATGGACGAACTTATATGTACTTCACAGGTGAACCACTCTATCCGTTTGGTTATGGTTTAAGTTACACATCATTCGATTATTCCAATTTGGAATTAAGTTCCGATTTGCTTGAACCGGATGGTGAAATTATGGTTAACATAAAAGTAAAGAATACAGGAAACCGCAAAGGTGATGAAGTTGTGCAGTTATACGTAAAACATCTCAACTCAAAAGTTGAAAGACCGCTAAAAGAACTCAGAGGTTTTAAACGTGTTACCTTAGAGTCTAATGAAAGCAGAATAGTTACGATTCCTTTAAACGCTGAAACCCTCGCATATTGGGATATTAACAAACACAGCTTTGTAGTTGAAGAAGGTGAAATTGAAATTATGATTGGTTCATCGTCGGATGATATCAAATTACGGGACACAATTGATATCGAACGCTGAAAAAAAACCTTGAAAAATTTTCTATCTAAAAAATTGCTTTATACCTAACATATTCCATAGTAAGACAAATTAACAAATGAGCCAATTAAACTTAAAAATTATATTATCAAACTGATTGTTTCAAAATAAATTTATCAATTTCTATCTTGAACATTGAAAATTAAAATCCCTGCCTCAACAGGGATTTCTTTCTGCTACCTTTAGAACATCTTCCCAACTTTTTACTTCAGTTACATTAATGTAATCCCTGTTATCATTTCCGTAGCAATGAACTAAAATTTTGTGACTTACTATATACTCGTTCTTTTTAATAACATTTTCATTATAAACCTTAATCAGCGAATCTAACTCGGCATTTGAACCATCATCCGCAAAAGAAAACTGCTGTTTATTTACGACAAATACATTTCCCAATCCTTCCATTCTCTGTGCAAAAGCTGACTCTGATAAAAAGAGAATAGAAAAAAATATAAACAATACACATAAGTATTTTTTCATAACGAACTCCTTTATTTATTTTGTGAATTAAACAAGCAATAAGGGAAGCTATATGCTGGATAGATTACTTTTTAGTCTTTAAAAATATAATCGATGATGAAGGTCGTAAATTTTTACTATACTTGAATCAACATTCAAAAAAAGCTAATATTCTTGAAGCTCAGAACATTACTAAGAATTTAATTAATGAAAATACATTTAGAGAAAAAATTGAAAATTTGATATAAAAGTCAAATATAAAAAACTATCCTTTATTAAATTTTTTAACAGTCGAATATTTGTTCAATTAATTATAAATGAATGTTTAGTAAAATGATTTAATATTTATTGTTAAATAAACCCTTACCGGAATGATAGGCCACACTCGATCCAACCCAGGTTTTATTCTTATTGAAATCAACTCCCATCATTTTGCCTTTGCTCATTCTTATAAGATTATTTACAAGGATTGGTTTTCTATCTTTAGGCCATAGAAACATCATTCTTATTTCAACTTTAGAAGGTTCATCTGGAGTTTCGATCAATGGGGCATATTCAATTTTTTCCTGGAGGATGTAATTTTTTTTGTCTGAAATTTTATCAAGCATTTGTTTAGTCAGATCAACTTCAACTCCAAGTCCTGCAAAAGAGAAGAGAAGTTTTAAAACAAATTTAGAAATGTCATCAGGATATTTTTCAAGCTTACTAAGGAAGTAACATTCAGGTACATATTTTCCTTTAAGGAGGGGAAGTGAAATCTTGCTGATTTTCAAAAACCAGTTCGGATGCCCGCACCATTCAACATCAAGCTCGTCATCAAAACTGAAATTGTATTTAATATTTTTTCTTTCAATCTCATCTAAAATAACACGATTGTAAATTCTATTGATGGGAATTTCCTGTCCATCAGAATTATAAAATAATTTCTTTCCATTTTTTTTAATTGATGAAATATCAACTGCTTTAATTCCGAGTAATTTTTCCGTTGCTGCAAAGTCAATTCTTGTTTTCTGTTTTTCTGGTTCAATCTCAAGAAGAATAACATTTTCAGGACTGTAACTACCAACAATTGTCTCTTTCAATAATTTTTTATAGCTCTCTTCATCATATCCATTGAAATAGTTTGTGAGATTTCCAGGTATATCAAAATGTTTTCTTAAAATTCCTGGGAAATAACTTTGATAAGCATAAAGTGAAGGAAAACCCTGTAGCTCAATCAGCTTTGGCATGAAAGAACCATCATCATTTTTACAAATAGCAAAATCAAGCTGAAGAAAAACAGGATGTTCTTCTTCGCCATTTATTTTTTTTGAAGATGGAATTATTTCATTGGTTCTTATTTTAAAAGCTGAAGATGAAATTTGAGAAGTCAGATCATTACAGGCATTTATTAGCTCATCATAAAATTGATTTGACAAAAATAGTGGTGTTTCCGAAATACGAAAGTCTGCCGGGTACTTTAGAGAAGAATTAAGCTCTTTAAGAAAGTTGTCGTATTTCTCTTCAGTAAATTCTAAGTTAAATTTTTTTCTGAGTTCAGGGATCATAAAGATTAAAATTTAGTAATTGATAATTATCATGGTTTGTCATTGCGAACGAATCTTCGAGTGAAGCAATCTCAATATTTAAATTCGCATGGTCACAATCGAGGACTCGCTCGCAATGACAACGATGAGGTCATTTCTTAAGATTTTTAATCGCTTCCTTTAAGAAATTCGGCAGCACAGTTTTTCTTGTCAGCTTTATTTTATCTGGCTGCTCAAGCAGCGAAATCATCTCATAGTATTTCCCCTCACTATATTTTGCTATAATCTGCTTCTTCCTGTCCAGCTGCTTGAAGTGATACATCATACTATCAGGATCAGCTTCAGGGTGAAATTGTGCACCTGCAATTTCTTTTGATAATCTCACAGCCATTAAAGCCGTATTTCCATTTTCAGCGGTTTCACTTTCAACAGCTAGAATTTCTCCACCAAGTTCTTTTAGCTTTTTCATATCCGGATTAACAACATGGTATTTTCTGAAATCTGCGGCATAAAAAGGATTTGTTAAACTTTTTAATAAAATATCCTCAGAACCTTCCATGGTTCTTTTAAAAGGAAAAACACCGAATGATTCCACTTTTCTTTTTTTCACTTCGGCAAATTTGAAGAATCGCCCCATCATCTGGAATGAATGGCAGATAAAGAAAATATATTTTTTCCCCGATGAGGATTCTTGATTGTGGTTCCAGATTTTGTCAAGAAGGTTGAAATAATCTTTCTCCCATTTTTTGCCTTTGCCTGCAAAAGGACTTCCGGGTCCTCCGGATGAAATGTAAATATCGTAATTCATACCAGGCGTGTCACCTTTATAGCGTGTTTCATAAACATCATATTTAACTTGGCTGCTGCTATACTTATTGGAATCTGTAACGATCTCCTTAATGCATCGCATTCCTTCGTTCTTTTCGTTATTGTAAAGGTCTATTATTGCAACTTTAATCATAAAGTCCTCATTATTGTCTCTTGTCATTCCCATGAAAACGGGAATCTAGATCAAGCATACTTCCTCTGGATTCCCACTTTCGTGGGAATGGCAATAAATAAAATTTACTTTTTAATGCACCTTCAAATAAAAGTATATTATAACCCATAATGTGTTTCATCAATTATATAATCAACAACATTTTTAGTATCATAAGATTGTTCCCAGATTGCAAGCTGTCTATCAGCTCCTGTTCCCATCTCAAGAATTTTATTAACATATTTTAATTCTTCTCTTGAACCCAGTTCATCTACAACATCATCAACAAAATCAAGAAGCTCATGGATAAGATTTGCGTATGGAACTTCCTCCTTCTTTCCGAAATCAATCAGTTTGCCTTCAATACCATATCTCGCAGCACGCCATTTATTTTCAGCAATCAATGCTCTCCTGTAAAGCCTGAAACCAAGATTCTGCTTAACCAGCTTATGAAGCTTTGCGACTACTGCCTGCATTATTGCTGCGAGAGCAATGGTTTCATCAACTCTCATAGGTATATCGCAAATCCTGAATTCAAGAGTATTGAAAACAGGATGAGCACGAATATCCCACCAGATTTTTTTAGCGTTGTCAATACAATTTGTTTTTATAAGAAGATTAACATAGTTATCGTATTCTGAAATGCTGTTAAAGTAATCCGGAATTCCGGTACGCGGGAATCTATCAAAAACTTTACTGCGGTAAGATTTAAATCCCGTATTCCTTCCAAGCCAGAATGGAGAGTTAGTTGATAAAGCAAAAATGTGTGGAAGAAAATATCGTGCAGCATTCATAATGTGCAATGCAGTTTCCCTGTCATTAACCCCAATGTGCACATGCAAACCAAATATTAAATTTGCACGTGCAACCTGTTGCATATCTGTAACAATTGTTTTGTACCTGGGATGAGCAGTAATTCTCTGATCTTTCCAGTGAGAAAAAGGGTGTGTACCTGCTGCTGCAATTCTTAAACCTTTACTCTTGGCAAGGTTTGCAAGATTCCGTCTGAGCTTTGTAACCTGTTCACGTGCTTCATTTATATCCTGGCAGATATCAGTTCCCATTTCAACAACAGATTGATGCATTTCCGGTTTTACATTTTCTGCAAGAATCATTTTTCCTTCTTCCAGAATTTGCTGTATGTGAGAACGAAGCTCGCGTGTTTCCGGGTCAACAATCTGAAATTCTTCTTCAACACCAATTGTAAAAAGTTTATTATCAGACATAAAATTTACCGTATTGCTTAGAGAGGTTCATTGTTCGCAAATGATTTAACGAATTTACCCCATGTTAAGTTATTCATTCCTTTCTTATGGGACTTTGCTCTTCTAATTGCCATATTAGCTGCTGCTTCAACAATCCATTCAAAATTTTCTTCTCCCACAGAATTAACATCTGCATCTGGTGCAGGATTGCAGAAATCAATTGCATAAGGAACTCCATCTCTTACAGCAAGTTCGACAGTATTAAAATCATAACCAAGATAAATATTAATTTTAAGAACAGTGTCTCTAAGTTTGTCAAGAAATTTCTTCTCAAATGGTTTTGGGTTTCTTACATACCTTAAATGATGGGGTTGTTTCGGATCATATTGCATAATATGAACATCCTGCCTGTCGAGACAATAGCATCTGAAGTATTCAGTAAAGAGCACTTCTTCCTGAAGCATCATTACAAGCTGTCCTGTTTCATTATATGCTTTGAAGAATTCATCAGCATTATTAAGCTTGTAAACATTTTTCCATCCGCCGCCGGCAAATGGTTTAAAGTATGCCGGGAATCCCACATAATTAAAAATGCCTTCCCAGTCCAACGGGAAGGAAAGATTTCGGAAAGATCTTTCATTTGTATCGGGTGGATGATCGTTTGATGGAAGCAAAACTGTTTTAGGAACCGCAATTCCTGTTGTAATTGCAAGAGCATTATTGAAAAATTTTTCATCTGCACTCCACCAGAAAGGATTATTTATAACAGATGTTCCGGTAAGAGCTTCATTTTTAAGAAATCCTCTGTAGAAGGGAACATCCTGTGAAATTCTATCTATTATTATATCATAGCCACATGGCTTCCCCTGAATAACTTTGTCTATCTTTACAAACTCTGCAGTTATTCCTTCTTCTTTTTTTGAATTTACTCTTTCAACAAAAGCAGGAGGGAAAGTAGTTTCCTGCCCGAAAAGAATACCTATCTTTTTCATTTATCACCAAATAGTTTTTGATTAGTTGTAAAATATTAAATAAAAATTAAATATGAAGGCTGTCGATTTTTTTTGTATTTATAGACATTTTTTATTCATAATCATAATCATAATCTTACTCGATTATTAAACTGATTAAGAGTACGATTACGACTAAAAAAAATTTTATTGTTTAGTTACAGTTATCCTATCTTATCTAAATAATATGGAAACATTTCTCTCCACCAATGCCAGTCGTGTCCGGTTCCGGGGCCTTACATCAAGCCAGTGAGACATTCCTTTTGAGTTAAGAATGTTTGATACATTAATATTTTGCTGAAGGCACATATCCCATTCACCTGTGCCGAGAACTATTTCCATATTTTTTAATCTGTCAAAATGCCAGGGATCAGAAAGATTCTGCATATAATCCGTAGGATTATTGAAATAACAATTATCATCATAGTATCCCATAATAAACTGTTTTATATCATAAGCTCCACCCATACAAATTAAATAAGAAACTAAATCCGGATGGCGGAATGCAAGATTAAGAGCATGATAAGCTCCAAAGCTGCAGCCCGTTAACCCCACTGTCCGGCTTCCACTGTCATGCCTGGCAAAGTCAATTACATCGTAGAGAATAAGATTTTCATATCCAATGTGAGTCTTTACTCTGTCGGCAGGGTGAATTGAATAATTGTACCAGCTTTCCCAGTCAATTCCATCGGGACAATAAATTTTAATTCTTCCTGATTCAATAAGATGATTTACAGAACCGATTAAACCAAAATCTTTCAGCTCATAGTATCTTGCTTTGGATGTTGGGAAAGCAATTATAGGGTATCCTGAATGTCCGAATACAAGCATTTCAAAATCTCTGCTTAAATATTCCGAGTACCATTTGAAATATCTTTCCTGCAATTGGCAACCTGTTTTGTTGATGATTTTTAAGGCGGCAATATAGGAAAAAGTGGCATTTTGTCCACATGAAAAAATTCATATTTGAACAATTATATTATATCATGTCGATGA
>CAYNUV010000111.1:0-7962 GCA_964400245.1 uncultured Ignavibacteriaceae bacterium | reverse complement strand
AATCCTTTTCTTCTTCTTACTGCTTCTTCAACTATTTTCTGGTCCTGCTTTTCCAAACCGATTACTGCATCAACTAAAACCACAGCAACGTCACATTCAGCAATTGCCTTAAGAGTGCGGATGGTTGAAAAAAATTCAATACTTTCCTGAACTCTTTTTTTCTTACGAAGTCCGGCAGTATCTATAAGTACTATTTCCTGTCCATAGTATTTAAGGATTGAATCAATGCTATCTCTTGTTGTTCCGGGAATATCGGTTACAATGCTTCTGTCATATCCAAGCAAAGAATTTGTAAGAGAAGATTTCCCCACATTTGGTCTTCCAACAACAGCTATTTTTAATCTTGCATCGGTTGATTCATCTTTTACAATTTCAAAATCATTAGTAAGTACATCAAGAAAGTCCCCTGTTTTCCTTCCCACTAAAGCGGAAATATCAAAAATCTTTTCTACACCGAATTGATAAAATTCTGTCGCAGCAGTTTCAAAGTTTTCAGAATCAACTTTGTTTACAAGAACATAAAATTCTCTTTGAGAAGTTCTCAGCATTTGTACAATTTCTCTGTCCATAGGGTTAATGCCGGTTCTGACATCAACCATAAAGATAATTGCATCAGCTTCCGATATTGCTATTTCAACCTGTTCACGAATCGCTCTTTCAAAAAGATCTGATGAATTAGGAACGTAACCACCTGTATCAATCAGTTTAAATTCTTTTCCATTCCATTCAACATCGCCATAATTACGATCGCGTGTAACACCACTTATATTATCTACAATCGCTTCTCTTTTCCCCACAAGGCGGTTAAAGAAAGTTGATTTGCCAACATTTGGCCTTCCTACAATTACAACAACAGGAGTTTTCATATTGAAAATTAAAGATCAATGTTTTTGAAAATGCAAATATACACAAGTTGGGGGAAGGATTTGAGAATTAATTGATTAGCGGATTACCGAATAAAGTAAATTTGCTGAATCCGATAATTCGGTAATTCGGTAATTCGGTAATTCGGTAATTCGATAATTACTAAAAACTAAACTTCAATTTTAAGGTTGGCATTAAATCCATCCTATCGACAAGATAAACTTCTTCCATCCTTATTTGAACTACAAGAGATTTGTTATACTGTATGGCTGTCCAAACCGCATCTAATGCACTAAGAAAATGATTAACATAAATTCCAATTACAGCTGTTGAAGCTACATTATAAAAATCGTTTGCCTTTCCCCTTTCTCCAGAATAAAAAATATAGTTTGGAGAGATTTGGTCATTGCCTGGTTCAACGGGATAATCATTCCAACCGGCTCTATACTGAAGATATTTCCCGATCAACTCATAATACTGTTGCTCACCATGAGGCGGAAGTTTATGCGAACCCGTTTCTGCAGCATTTATTTCATTCCAATTAACTCTCTCCCATGGAGGAAGTGATACATCAGGATTAATATAAATATCAACATCATCTGACGCTATTGCATTTAACCATTCAGCATATTTAACAATACTCCAATGATGATCTGGATTTTTATAATCATCTGCATAGTTTTGAAATTTCTCAGTCTGGTCATTACCCTTATTATCATAAATTACAGCAGTTGTTATTACCGCAGCTTCAATTGCAATAAAGATTGCTGCTTTCCAATAATTCCCTGCATATACTTCTCCTGAACCAGGTACCACAAGTGAAAAAAGTCCGGCAAGAAAAGGAGATTTTTTATTTTCTGTTTGAAATGATAGTCGAGGAAGAAATCCAGGATTACCTGCATCAAATAAAATTTTGGAATCTGTGATTAAACTTCCGGTTAAATATAATTCTGATGATTGAGCCTTAACCGGAGAGATTACGATTAAGATTAAGATTACGATTAAGAAATTAAATTTGTAATTCATATTATTCTCTTTAATAATTTTATTTCTTTAAGCACAATTACTAATCTGTGCTACGAATTCCCTCTCCTTTGGAGGGGGTTAGGGAGAGGCTGTTTTTTTTATATATCAAATCCAAATAAAATTCCTCCATAAAACTGCCATTCTTTTCCGTAAGTGAATGGTTCATTATTAACAATTCTCTCAAACTTATCAAACCCATAGGCAGTATTCAAGAAAATAGTTGTAGGAAATAAGTAATAAGAGTTCATCTGAATTCTTAATTCTGCCCCTGCACCTTTTTTAAATGTATTTAATTTTGGAAAATCACCGGTCCAGGCATTTCCAAAATCTCCATAGAAAGAAAAATATATTTTATCTAAATAAAGATGCCCTGCCCTTGCATCAATATTTCTGAAAAGCGGGAACCTGTATGTAAGATTAACCCAGGCAACTTCATTTCCACTTACAGCATAAAAAGGATATGCTTTCATACCTATTAAACCGCCAAGATAATAATCAAAGAAATCAGGAACAGCAGGCCCTAAAATTGTTCCGCCTCTCAGTTGTGCAGTTATGGTATGATTTGCCCAAAGAGGAAAATGAACTTTTGAGTTAAGTTCCAGCCTGTGAAAATTAAAATCGTTATAATCCGGTTTCAATACTCCATCTTCAACAACATATTCACCTTCAGAATTGAACTTGTTAAACTCATAGTTGTAAGTTAGTGCAAGCTCAGCACCTACCGGATTTATTTCCGCATCTTTGTAAGGAAGCATCGCATCCAGTTTATATTTTATTTGTAAGTTCCTGCCTATAAGGTAAGTATCATTTGTTGTTGGATATAAACCTCTATCATTCGGAAGCAGGAAACTTCCCAAAGCTGCAGAATACTGACTGAAAATAAATCTTAATTCCAGTTCCTGGTTTCGTGAAAATATTCTGTGCTTAGCTATAAAATCCACTTCAAAAAGATTGTAGGTAACATCAGTTGGAATAACATATTGATACTCAATAGTTCCATTAGATAAGGTATCGGGGAAAAGAGAAACATCAACATTTGCTTTCCGACTTATATTATAAAGCTCAAGAGAAAGCTCAGGTTTAATTCCAAGATTAAAAAGCAAAGGGAGTTTATTCCTGTAATCAAAAATGAGGAATATATCTCTTTCCAATCTGGAATTTATAGAGCCACCGGCAAACAATGCATACCTGTTCAACATATCGCTCGAAGTTACAAGCAATCCAGGTTTAATTTTTTCTGTGAATTTATTTGTTGTATTATAATTATCATATCTAATAAACGGAAAGAAAGTTAGTTTAGAAAATACACCGCCATAAGATATTTCTTTATAATCAGGAATTTCATCATCATTAAAATTCCTTAAACCGGTTATATTCAGAGAGGCAGCATCATCGTTGGTTGAATAAATATCAAGCGGAGGATTATTTTTCCAGATATAATTTTTACCCGCAATTACTTTTTCCTGCTGTTCAGGATTAATATAAAATATTTTATAGCCGGAAGAAGTATAACCTGAATATAAAATATCTCCGCTATCTGAAACAGCGGGCATAAATGCGCTGCCTAGAACATTGGTAAGCTGCTTTTTTTCTTTTGAATTAAAATCATATTTGTAGATGTTAAAAATTCCCGTTTCATCAGAAACATAAATAAGATTTCCATCCTTATCTATAACAGGATTTCTTTCATCTGCGTTTGTTGATATTACTTCCTTATATCCTGAACCATCGGGATTAATTTTGAATATATCTCTTGTATGATGAAATGAGTAATCGAAGATTATGAAGGAATCATCATTTGAAAATTTAGGATTATAAACCTGCTCACCATTGCTGAAGGAAGTTAGTTGTTTAAAATCTATAACTTTATTACTGTCAAGATCAACATCAATTAAACCAAGATTAGTTGTTCCATCTTTCTGAAAGAGAAAAATAATTTTCTTCCCATCATTTGATATTGCCGGTTGGTTTGCCCGTAGGTTATATGTTAAGCGTGTTTCCTCTTCTTCATCAATATCATAAACATAAATATCATGAACGTTATACCAGTTTGGATTGTCATCACTAAGTTTTGCATAAATAATTTTATTTTGCCCGGGAATCCAATCAATTGTTGAACGAATTCCGCTAACAAGCATTTTTTCTTCTTTAGTTTTAAATTCGTAGTGATAAATAGCCGCTAAACCAAAATAATCAGCAGATTTATTTGAGATATAAATAAACTTAGAGCCATCTTTGGAAAAAGCAGGATAGAAATTCCCGAAACCATCTTTGCCTAGAGTATCACCGGTTACAAGGTTTGTTCTTAAATCAGTTGTTCTTTCAAAATAATTTTTTGTAACGAATTCTTGCCACTCATCGTAAATCTCATTTCCATCTTTTCCAAGAGCATCCTCAAATGCTGCGTCAATTGTAAAATTCCATATATTACCCAGAGCTTTACTTATTTCTGCAAGCTTTTCTTCACCATACTTCTGAGCAATATATCTTGTTAATGCAAACCCGGAATTATAAACCGATTCATTGCCAAGACTTGTTTTACCAAACACTCCCATCTGGTTCCAGCTAAGCATATTTCCATCAAGGGCATAAGAACGCAATATCATATCGCGATGAGTATCCCACCGATCATAATCGAATTCCTTTCTCATATACTGGGCAGTTCCTTCAGCAAACCAAGCGGGAACATTTATAGTTGCCAGCGGATATGAAATTAAAAAATTTGGAAAGCCATAGAGAATATCGGGACGTCTTTCATCTTCATAATTCAGCATCTGGAGAAAAACTGCCGGCAGCCCTCTTGAAGATTTTATAGATGCCTGGATTTGCACCATATGTGTAAACTCATGTGAGATTACATTGCGAAGCCAGTTGTGAGTGCCTCTCAAATCAAAATCAAGTGCACTCGTCCAGATTTCAATCTTGTTATCAAAAAAGTAAGTAGCTCCGTTTGAGTAATCGTCTATATCTTTAATTACATAATGAACAACATCAGGTTCATATCCATATAAAGAACAGATTGGTTCCCAAACTTCATCTGCTATCTTCGCAACAACTTTTGCTGTTCTTTCAGCACCGTTATGATAATGAACCTCGATATGTTCTCCTTTGATTGTGTACCAATTGAGTTCGGGGTGAAACTCAGTGAACTGAGCAAAAGAGGTTGTAAAAAGTAATATAAAAAAAGATAGACTTAGAAATATTTTCATAAATAAAAATTACTATAAGAGAAGAATTGAATCGTTATAAAAAATTTTGCCTGTACTAAAAAATATAGAGATGATATCCTTTTTAAAGGATGTCATCTCTCATATTATAAAAGAATGGTTAAACTATTTTTACTTTATTATTGCAATCTTGATTATTTTATTTTCAATATTCCCGCTTGCACCGGTTGCTTCGACTCTTGCAAGATAGACTCCACTTTGTATATCATTAACTTCCCATTCAGTTTCATTATCAAAACCACCAAGAGCATTGTCATTCAGTTCTTCAACTAAAGCACCGGCAAGATCAAATATTTTAATATTGATTTTTGAATCTTCAGATACATAATATCTTATATTTGTTGAATTTTCATAAACAGGATTTGGGTAATTATAAACTTTATTTTTTGGAAAAAACTCATTAACAAAATTTGAAGAAGATGCTGCCTTAATAAAAGATGTATTCCTGCTATTGCCATTCTGTTCAGACCAATAATATGTACCTCCAGTAGGTCCGATATTCCAGGCAGAAAAAGTTCCTGAAGTGTCTAAAACGGCTAAAGATATTTTCCCGCGATCATTAAATAATACAGGCACACAAACTAATTCAGCACCGGCAGAGATCGGGAAATTATCAATTATTTTTCCTGATGCATCTATTCCAAAAATATTCCCGTTTGAAGAGAAAGTTAAAATCTCCGGCTTATCATCTCCATGAAAATCCGCACTTAAAGGAGATATGTTGAAAAAATTATCTTCGGGATCAAAAAACGGAAAATTATCGGCAGAAGCACCGGAAAGGTTTTTAACTTCTAAAGAATTATTTGGAATGAGTACGTAGTTCTCTCCATCTTTTTTCAAATCAGTTAAAGAAATATTCCTTAATCCACCGGCTTCAAAACTAAAACTGTTTATTAGTTCACCCTCTGAAATAATAAAAATATTCTGATGAGCATAAAGTACGATTGATATATATTTTCCGCTTCGGTCTTTAGTCAGAATGAGATCATACGCCTCTTCATGATTAACTGAATTATTCTTATTTAAATTTCCTCCAGCAGTTTCAAAATTAAATTGATTTCCTGAATTATCGTACCAGGAATTTGCTGTGATAAAAGAATAATAAAAACCGTCAGTGGCAATTTTTATTATTGCATCGTTAGTAACCGATGGGACAGTGTCCATAGAAGTATCTAAATCCAGAGTAAATTCTCTTACCTTGCCGCTTGCTGTTCCGACTAAACCATAAAACTGTTCTGTAAGAGTTTGAACGATTACAGGAGCAGAAGTGATATTTTCTCCTATATCAATACTATCCCGGTTTTTAGAATTAAAATCATCTTTAAACAATTTTAAGAAAGTACCTTCAGCACCATAAACATATTTTGTATTGTTCCAGAATAGTGAGGCAGTTTTGAAATCTGAAAAATTATTTATTGTATCACTAATATTTCCATCTGAATTAATTACATATAAATCCGAACCGGAGATTAAATTAAAAGAATAACCTGCTGCACTGTGTAAAACATTTAAAAAATTATTTTCGCTTTGTGGTAAATTAAGATTCTTTGAGAAAACAGGTTTCACCAATGAATCACCATAACTGATGTTAAAACTCATTCTGTTATTCTTCGCGGAAAAACCGGAAAAAGTTATTAAACTGTTTGCACCCGAATTTGTTCTGGTATTTGGACGTGTATCTTCGGAAAATTTATTTTCAAAAAATTGGGAATTATTATTTGAGTACCAGAAATCTTCTATAAAACCTTCACCAATAATTTCATCGCCGAATACAGTAAAAAAACGCTCCCCAATATCCTGAATACCATCTGCCTCTTCTACATCTACTCCTCTACGTTCTTTATCAACATTAATTTTATTTTCTGCAATCTTTTCCCTGATTACATTTTCATCAATATGCCATATAACAATTCCGCCGCCAGGCAAAGGATCATAAATATTATCATCAACACTCTTTGTATTGGTAATTGCCCAATCAAATTCATCGACATCTATTACAACACCTGATATTGAATCAACAGCGAAACTTTCAAAACCGGTGGTATCTTTCGTAAATGTTTTAAATATTGTATCACCATTAACAACATAAGTAACTACAGCACCATCAGAATTTGCATCACGAATCCTGTTTTCTACAAGGTAATATTCAGAAGAATTAATCGGAACTTTAAGAATAACTGTATCCCCAAATGCAGCAGCATTTTTTGTAACAAGATTTATGTTGAACTGGCCGGGATCTATCGTTACAGGTGTTTCCCATCCAAGATAAATTTTTTCCCACGCTGAAGGTTCAGGTGGGAAAGTTCCGCTGTAAGTAAAAATTGCCTGCCCATCCATTAAACCAAATCTGCCGATTGCACTTAAACCTGTTTCAGTATTAAAAAGATCGGGCAAACCTAAATGGCTTGCTACACTTGCAACCAGTAAACCATTTATTGATAATTGAAAAAGAATAGTTCCACCAAATGATGATACTTCCCTGCTTTCTGTTTCGGGAATTATCATGCTGTTTGTAATTCTAAAATTTCCATTTGAGACAGGAAAACCTTCAAAAGTTTCCCCGAAGATTTGTTCTAAAGTATTGCAGCCTAAATAAAGTGAAGGAAGATCACGTTCATTTCCCAGACTCCCCGGAAGAGAAACATCCCTGCCAACACCGGCATGAAAAATAACAAATACATCATAAGCACTAAAGTCAAATCCGGGATAAAGGCCATCAGCCATAGTCCAGACTTCCTGAGCAAAATTTCCTACTCTTGCAAAATCATTTGAGTTGGGTTCCGGTGAATAATTTCTCATCGTTTGAGAAACAGAAAAAGTATCCGGAAGAATGGTATAATCAATA
>CAYNUV010000110.1:0-7984 GCA_964400245.1 uncultured Ignavibacteriaceae bacterium | reverse complement strand
GAGTCTAATTGCGTTAAGTAAAACTATCATACACAATGCCGCAAGTATATCTTCTCGGAGTTTATCAACTTATATAGATAGTAATTTCATTTTAATAAAACGCATTCTTGATATTGCATATAATATTAACCAAATATTAGGTTTATCAACATCAGTTCAATGGGTATTTTGAAAACGGCAAATACATATTTGGATACAACGGAAATGACTCGCTACTCGCTTTCAAAATATTTTGCTGAGATTTATTGTTTATATCATCCGATAAACTATTACTGAAAAATCAAAATATTGAAGTTGAAGACGTTGCATGTCAAATAAAAAATGTACTACATAACTTCGATAAAGATGGAATTAATTTTCTGGGTGAAATAGATTTCGATATAGATTTTGATTTCAATAATTACTTTAACAATATTTATGCGTTACTTGATTTATAGCGATGTACATGGCAATCTTCCTGCATTTGAAACCATACTTCAAGAGGCTGATCATTGCGATGGTCATATTTGTCTCGGGGATTTGGTAAATTATGGTCCTTGGAGCAATGAGTGTGTTGATCTTGCATTCTCTTTACCAAATTCTGTATTCATCAAAGGAAATCATGAAGATGCATTCATAAATGGTTTTTATCCTGGTAGTGATCCTCTGGTTCAAAAATTCTTTTTGAAAACATTTCCAGAATTTAAAAGGACACAAATTATCTCTGGTTTCGTAGATAAATTTGTGTTAGGGGTATTTACATGTTTACACACAATTCAAAATAGGAATATTTATCCGAATTCTGATTTGATCTTAGATGACAATTATATTATCGGACACTCTCATTACCAGTTTAAAATTGAGAATAATGGCTATGTTTTGTTCAATTCGGGTAGTATTGGGCAAAATAGACAATATATAAATGTTGCAAACTATCTTATCTTCGATACAGAAACAAATAATATTGATATGAGGTACTCTCTTTTTAATCTTAAATTTCTATTGGATGAAATGAAGGTCTCAGGCTATCCTGAAGAGTGTATTAGATATTACAATCAAAAACATTGTTATTAACAATGACGAAGATTATTCAAATTTAGATAATTACTATATGCCAAATAAAGATTATATGGTAAGTGTTTGTATGATAACTTACAATCACGAAAAATATATCACACAGTCACTAGAAAGCGTACTTGGTCAAAAAACGAATTTCCAGTTTGAAATTGTTATTGGAGAGGATTGTTCAACGGACAGCACGCGTGAAATCGTTTTAGAATACAAAGAAATATATCCTAATAATATAAAATTGATTTTGCAAGAAAAAAATATTGGAATGATGCAAAACTTTATTGATACACTTAAAGCTTGTACAGGTAAATACATTGCTATGCTCGAAGGTGATGACTACTGGACCGCCTCATACAAACTCCAAAAGCAGGTAGATTTTTTAGAAGTAAATCCAGAATATGGATTAGTTTATTCTGATATTTCATTGATCAATGAGAATAATAATAATATCGAAACAATCACTTTTGAAAAAATAAGAGCACGTTATAATTCCGGATTGGTTTTTGGGAAACTATTAGAAGAAAATTTTATTCCAGCCTTAACAGTGGTTGTAAGGAGTGCACTGATATTTGATTACTATAAAAATTTTCCTGATGAATGGTTTATGCACGATATTCGTTTATGGCTGCATGTTGCACAAAAGAGTAAAGTATATTTTTTAAATGAAAAAACTGCAGCCTATCGAATTCACAATAACGGCATTAGTCGTTCGGAAGGATTTTTTAGCAAACGTTCACCCCTTGTACAGCAATCTGCTTTATTGCATTATTTTTCAGAAAATGAAAATAAAGATTTAGAAAAAAAAATAATCGGCAAAACATTATATGGTATTCTTTTCAATAAACATCTAACCATGCAGGAAAAACAACCAACTATTTCTTTAGTATTTAATAAACACCCCATTTTTTCTTTATATATTCTAAATACAGTATTACAAAAAGCTTGGAAAAAATTAAGTCAGAATTAAAAAGCATAGCAAGAAATACTGCTATGCTTTCCTTCCCTAATATTTTAAAATTTTTTGCAGGAGTTATAAGAGCTAAATTCATAGCTGTTTATCTTGGCACTGAAGGTGCCGGAATTATATCTCAATTGAATAATATATTGAGTAACATTGCCCACTTTACATCAGCGGGCATGCCCGATGGTATGGTACGGCAGTTAGCATCAGCAAATTCACAAAATGCCGGGAAAAAAGAAATTGTTGATATTATTAAAACATTTACAGTTACCATTGGTGTTCTTACGGTTGTTGTATATATACTGGGTTATATGTTTTCAAAAAACCTGACTCTTTATGTCTTTGGGAATACCAACTATCATGATTATTTTCTCATTGGTTTTACAGCATTACCGATAATGATCCTAAGCAGTTCTTCCTTCGCAATCATAAAAGCTTATAAACACATCAAATCCTTGATGTTTGCAGAAATGATTATAATAAGTATAAATCTGATTTCTTTTACAATACTGGTTTATTTCTTTCAATTACCAGGGGCTGTTATTTTTATTACTTTATCTTTCTTAACAACTTCATTAGTTTATCGTTATATCGCTAAAAAAAAGATACTGAAAAAAATTGGAATTGGATTAACAGATATCATAAAAGCTGATTTTAAAGGTATCCATTTTAAAGAATTACTAACTTTTATGGGCGTTATTTTAACAGCGGGTGCTTATGAAATTTTTGTAGATGTTACAACGCGATCAATTGTTGTAACGAAATTAGGAGTGGAAAAAATGGGAGTTTACAGTCCTATAATTGCGTGGGCAGGTTTATTTACAGGCTTTATTCTTCCTTCACTTACCACTTACCTTTTTCCACGAATGAGTGAAGTTAAAACCAATGCTGAAATATCTTCATTGGTTAACGATGTATTTCGTTTAATGATGTTTATTGCTTTACCATTTATTTTAATTGGCATAACTACTCGTAATTATTTTATCCCTTTATTTTATAGTAAGGAATTTATGGAGGCGGGTCTTTATTTACCTTTTCATTTTATTGGTATTTTTTTTACTATTTGCTCTTTTATTTTTGCACAGATTTTTGCGCCAACAGGTAGGCTAAAGTATTTTGTTCCGATAATATTATTTAATAATACATTACTGCTTGCTTTGGTTTATTTTTTAGTTCCTAAATATGCACTTTGGGGTTGGGCTATCAGTTTTACAATAACACCTATAATAGCAAGTATTATTTATTATTTGTTCTGGTACAAAACAATTCATTTCCGATTTTTCAAAGAGAATTATTTTTTGATAGGATTTGTTTTTATCGTAAGCCTTTTAATTTTATTATTTAGGAACGATCAATTTGTTTTGACCTTACTTACAATTTTAAGCTTAGGTTCTGCGTGGTTACTATTGAAAAAAAACGAACAGCAATTTATACTTAATAAAATTAAAAGGTATGGCAGGTTTAAGAAGTAAGCAGGACAAAACGAATAAACCGTTAGTTAAAATCATTGAATACTTGTTCTGGGGTTTATTAATATTTTATACTAATCCCGGTGGAATCGTACAAGCATTTAATGTTTATTACGTATTTGGTAAGGTTAATATTTGGGATGTATTATTTGTCCTATTAAGTGTTTGTTATATATCTATTCCGCGAAAGCATAATGTTTTTGATAATGACTTTATTAAAGTAAAAAAATACTTAACATTTTTTTTAATCTATTATTTTCTTGTTTTTGTACTTATAACTCCGATTTATAATGGTAATAAAAATTATTCATTGCTAATTAATTTGATCAAATCTCGATATACTCTATATAACTTTTTTTTATTTATATACATTTACGAATTTTTCAAAAGAAGATGGGATATTTTCTTAAAAATCTTTCTTTTTTCAAGTGTTATTGTACTAATAATTTTTATTCAAGGAATAATAACAAAAGTTAATATTCTACCAATAGATTTGATGAGTCGATTTTTTGTTAAAATTAACAGGCATATGATGATTCATTATGGGTTAATGCCTTTGTTAATTCCTTTAGGTGCAGTAATTATTGTGTTTAAACTTAATATAAAATTTAGAAATCTGATTTTAATTGGATTTGCATTAATGTCTATAGCTTGGATGGTTTCATTGACACGTAGACATATCATCGGAATTATCATTTATTTTATATTAGGTATCCTTGTTAGTGTCTTAATAACAGGTCGTTATAAAATTTTATTTAGGAGTACTTTAAAAGTTATATTAATTTTAGTTTGTTTAATAACGAGTTCATATTTTATTTTTCCCCGATACGTTGAAGCAACTAGAATTGGCATTATTGAAAGTATCAATGTAATTGAATATGGTGCAACATCAAAAGGGGAAAAAGATGAAAGACTGGGATTTGCCAGACCATTTATTGTTGAACTGTTTTTAAAGCATCCATTTTTTGGTACGGGTTTCGATAATCGTTGGAGGAATGATGTAGGAGATGTGCAAGGATATGAAGCAGCGGATTACCCTTTTCTGGCTGCATTGGCTATGTTTGGAGTAATGGGGACATTAGTTTTTTTGCCTGTGTATATTAATATTATAAAAGTCCTAAAAAAAGATATTTGGTATTTACGAAGGTATAAACCTAAAATTAAGACTTTATTGTTTTTAATATTGATGGCTCTTGTATTGTACTTTATTTATGATTTATTGCAATATTTTAACTACTTCGGGCCTATTTCGAATTCATCAGATTATAAATGGTATGCTATGTTTGCGCTTTATTTAGCTTCGCGACAAAGGTACTATTCTTTACAATATGAAAATAGAATAATTCAAAAAAATTATCTCTAGAATCTTTACAAAAACATTTAAATAATCCATGAATACTCTTTCTATAATTATAGTTGTATATAATTCAAAACAACATCTAGATACACTATATAAATCTTTATCGCTCCAAACATATAGAAACTTTACAATCTATTTTATTGATAATGCTTCAGCAGATGGATCACTTGCTTATTCAGAACAAATAAATAATTTCTACAAATTAAATATTAGCTATATCAGATTAAATTATAATAGTGGTTTTGCTCGTGGAAATAATATTGGTGCAGAGAAAGCTTTAGAGAATAATAGCAAATTTATTCTTTTTTTAAATCCCGATATGGTACTCGAAAGAGAATGTTTAAAAAAACTATTGGATGTCCTGGAATTTGGTCAACAAGTTGCAGTTTCTGGTCCTATTATTTTCTACGGAAATAAAAATTATAGACAAAAAAAAATACAGGAATATGGAGCAAAAATTAATTTTAGTAATTATAAAATCAAAAAGAATTTCGAAGACAAGGAGTATTGTAGATTTATAAACGATATTCCCGAAACATTAGAAGTAGATTTTTTATCCGGTGGTTGTATATTATTCAAAACAGAAATTTTTTTCAAAATTGGGCAATGGGAAGAAAGTTTTTTTATGTATGCTGATGAGATGGATATATGCAAGAGATTACTTGAGTCTGGTTATAAATTAATTGTCACTAAAAATGCTAAAGTATGGCACAATCATAATTGGACCAAAAAGAATAAAGATAGCCATTATTTTGAATGGTATTATATAAAACGGAATCAATACCTCTATTTTCACAAATATAGGTTATATAAAAATCTCTTATTCTCATTTTTAAAGGATATTCTTTTATTACCTATTACTGTTAAGTGGGCGTTAAAAGTTTGCGACAAAAAATTGATTTTTTTCTTTTACAAAGGAATCTTAGATGGTATAAAAAAGCAAAACGGAAAAGCAAAAATTAAATTTTAATAAGAAAAAAGTCAACTTTCATTCAAAGTACTTATTTGGTCCTCAAGTATTATATCCTTTAGTAAAATCTGTTCCTTTTGTAAACGAATCCATCTAACCGATAAAATCTTCGAGGATTTGGGTTTCAATATAAATGTATATTCAATTTATTTAGTTGATCCCAAAATAAATTTAGAATTAGCAAATTACCAAATTTAACTTATCTGGAGAAAAAGAATAAAAGTCTTTGTGTGACAAATTGTAAATCTTCAGGTGGGAAAGGACTTTACAAATAATAATATTTGAAAGACAAAAAATGGAGATTTAGAAAATGAGAAAAGAAATTCTTGATACATTACGATGTCAACAGTGTTTAGGAAAACTTACTTTTAAAGTTGATAAAATAGTATGTGATAACTGTAAAATTGTATACCCAGTATCAAAAGGATTGATATTTATGGGATATGATAAAACAAGAAAAAACGAAATAGAAGAGGTGATATCCACTGAAAGAGACTATCAAACTAATTTGGATGAAATTCAAAAACATTATGATTATGCCTATCCATCTTTTAAGGTTGCTTTTCAATGTATTAGTATTTTGAAACATGATATTTTTAACAAAATTAATCCAATTGCAATTGATATTGCAAGTGGTGGGGCTCCAATGAGTAAGATGCTTTCAGAAAATGGATTTGATACATATCGATGCGAGTTGGATCCAAATAGTTTATATTCTGGACTTTTCTGGAAACATTATAATCTTGACATTGGAAAACATATTGTTTGTGATGCTACTATTTTACCTTTCCCAAATAATAGTGTTGACGTAATATTCTGTAAGGAGTTTGTTCATCATATTCAAGATTACAGGTCTTTCTTTATGGAGATAAACCGTGTTTTAAAAATTAATGGTATTTTTTTTATGCTTGAGCCTACAACTTCAATAATTAGTCAGCTTAAATCTTTTTTTCAAAAAGACGAACATTTTGGACATCATTTTCAAACAATGACAAAGTACTTGTTAGCCCTTAAGAAGAACGGATTTTTACCTTATCGTTATTATTTATATAACTATGGAACATCTAAAAAATTGAAGTTCTTAAACGGACTTAAGAATTTATTTCATACCCAAATTTACTCAATGTCAAAGACTTCTATAACCATTTTTTTGTTAAATATATTTACACAAAGAGTAATAGGTAGTGATAATGTTGTGTTCTTAAGAAAGATAGAAAATATTCCTGCTTATAAAGAAAGACCAAAAATTCAAATTATTAACCCCTCTCAATTGATATTAAATGAGAATTACCTTAATGATCTTAGACTGGAAAAGTTTAATGAAATCCTAAATGATGTCTACAAAAATAAAAGTACCTAACTTCATTTTTAATTATCGCTCGTTTGTATTTATAATTATTAACATAATCATAAATAGTTTTGCTTAAAAATATCAAATGAGTATTATATCAATATGGTGGCGAAGTGGAAAAGCAGATATCCGGTTTTAGAATGAAAAAAGTTTTTTTTATTTCATACCAATTTTATATTGAACCTGCATTTGAACATTATATTCAAATGAAAGAAAATTTTAAACTTAAATTATTAATCCTTGATGGGAATGATCAGAATATTAAAAAGAAACTAAATAATTTTCCTGATATAATTATAATAGATTCAAAACAAAGGAAAAGAAATTTTATTTATTGGTTATTAGTTGAGATAAAAGTACTAATTAAAATTCTAAAATTTAAACCGAATATTGTATGGTATGACGAGTTGACCTCTCCAATACAATTTCTTTCTGTATGCATATTAAAACTATTAAATTATAAACTTCTATTATCAGCTCATGATGTCTTGCCTCATGAGGGAAGAACAAAAAAGTGGCATATTCTTTTTTATTTTATATCTCATATATTATTCAATAACATTATTGTTTTTTCAAAGAATCAACAGCAGTATTTAAAAAGAAAATTTCCCCATAAAAGAATATTTGAAAAAAAATTACCAATATATTCATTTAGCGATTTTACCCAAAAACAAATTGAAATTGTCAATGATAATAACATTCTTTTTTTTGGGAGTATTTATGAATACAAGAATCCTAAATTATTAAAAAAGTTAATTGAAATATTTCAAGAAAAAGATAAGGATTTAAAGTTTATAATTGCTGGTAAAGATTATACAGATAT
>CAYNUV010000109.1:0-8169 GCA_964400245.1 uncultured Ignavibacteriaceae bacterium | reverse complement strand
CGAAGGTCTGCAAAACCTTTATTCGTCGGTTCGAATCCGACCGGCGCCTCTAAATACAGTTAATCCAATGTTTACTGTTTATATCTTAAAAAGCCTAAAAGATCTAAAAAGATATATTGGTTCAACAGAAAATCTTGAGAGAAGAATTAAAGAACATAATGCAGGCTTAGTTAAATCAACTAAAAATAGAAGACCATTTGTATTAATTCATACTGAGTTTTTTGAAGATAAAACAGAAGCTTAAAACAGAGAAAAGTTTTATAAAACAGGTAAAGGCAGAGAATTTTTAAGACAACTTAATTTATAGTTTAGGCGAAGGTCTGCAACCCGCCTTTGGCGGGCGAATCCGACCGGCGCCTCTGAAAAGTAATAAATAGTCTTTAAGAAATATTCAATTGGGGAAAATGAATGTCAGTAATTCCGACATTGGCGGGACGAATCCAATCGCGCCTCTAATAAATAACATAATCCGATAAACCCAACCGAAATTATCATTGTTATTAAAATCACCAGTTATCTCAAATCATTTTAGTTATAAGAAAGTATTATTATTTCATTGGCAGTTGGACTATTAGGTGCAGTCATTTTCATAGCATTAGTTGTATCAGTACCAAATGCGTTCCTAAACTAGGCATTCTAATTAATTAAAAAATTAAATCTAAAGCCTCAAATTTTTGAGGCTTTTTATTTCTTATCAAAATTTTCTACCCGGATATTTTTTACTAAATTTATAGAGTATTAAAAACGATTCAATGTAATGGATTATCTCTTAAGTTCGATGTTGGGCTATGCTTTAGGTTCATTTCCTTCAGCATACGTTCTCTTAAAAAAAGTTAAGAAACTTGATATAACTACTCAAGGTTCCGGCAATGTTGGAGCTATGAACACATTTGATGTCACTCAATCAAGAATTCTTGGAGTACTGGTTCTTTTAATTGATGCTCTGAAAGGTTTGTTAAGTGTTTATATATCTTTATTGTTTTTTCCTGTTAATTTTATCTACCCGGCTTTAGCATTATTTTTTGCTGTATTCAGTCATTGTTATAATCCCTGGTTAAAACTAAAAGGAGGACGAGGCCTGGCAACTGCTGCTGGTGGAACCATCCTGTTATTTCCTGTTTTACCAGTTGTGTGGCTTATAATTTTTTTTGTAAGTTTTTTTTTAAGAAAGGATATAATTTTCTCAAATGTATTGGCTTCGGTTATGTCTCTTATAATAGTATTAATCGCATCAAATAATGTTTATATATATTCATATCCACAGGCCGAAACTATACCCACGCTTGTTTTTTTTTCTGTTGGATTAATGTCGATCATCTTAATTAAACATATTGAACCTTTACAGGAATTAATTATTAATAAAAAACTTTTTGGTAAGAATAAAAATGAATAGCAAACTAAAAAATATTTTCATTTTTGTTTTAATCATATTTTCTGTAGTTGCAATATATCTTTTAAGCAAAAACAATAACGAACACTTTCTTTCCAGTTCTTCGGATACTGATTATAAAAGCGCAAGTTATCAGCAGATAACACAAAACAATAATGATATCACATCAAGCAGGCAAAACATTATAACTGAGACCGTTAAAAATGTTAGCCCGGCAATTGTAGGAATTAATGTAATTGAAATAAGACAATACAGAGATCCGTTCAGTTCTTTTTTTGATGATCCTTTCTTCAGGCAATTCTTCGGAAACAGAAGTAATAATAATCAGAAAGTAAAAGGATTAGGTTCAGGTTTTATTATCTCACCGGATGGATATATTTTAACAAACGATCATGTTGCCGGTAATGCATCTGAAATTACAATCACAATGACCAATGGAAAACATTACGATGCAAAAATAATTGGAACAGATGCTGTCTCCGACATTTGTCTTCTCAAAATTGATGAGAGTGATCTTCCTTATGTAACTCTTGGTAACTCTGATGATATAATAATTGGTGAATGGGTAATTGCTCTTGGAAATCCTTTTGGATTATTTGAGTTGAATGATAAACCAACTGTAACAGTAGGAGTTATAAGCTCAACGGGAATGAATTTGGAACCTCTTGAAAACCGATATTATCTGAATATGCTGCAGACAGATGCTGCAATAAATGGAGGTAACAGCGGTGGACCTCTTGTTAATAGTATTGGAGAAGTAATAGGAATGAACACACTTATTTACACAGCAAATGGTTCTCAGGGAAATATAGGATTAAGCTTTGCTATTCCTATAAATAAAATAAAAAAGATTGTATCAGAACTTAAAGATAAAGGAAGGATCGACAGAGATTTTGATATAGGAATGAGAATACAATCAATTGACGATGAGATTGCTAAGTATTATGGTTTGTCAACTTCACGCGGAACTATTATTACTTACATTGCTTCCGGTTCTCCTGCAGCTAAAGGAGGTTTAAAAGTTGGAGATATAATCTTAGAAGTGGAAAACTATAAAATAAATAATGAACAAACCCTGGTTGGTGTTTTCCAGGAATTCAGAACCGGGCAAACTATTACATTAAAAATTATCAAGGATGGTGAGGAGTTAACTAAAAATATGACCCTGGAGAAAAGATGATTCAAAGATATACTCTCCCTGAAATGGGAGCTATCTGGGAAGATGAATTTAAATTTAAAACATGGCTGCAAATAGAAATTCTTGCATGTGAAGCAAGAAGTGAAATGGGTGAAATTCCTAAACAAGATGTTGAAGTAATTAAAAGCAATGCAAATTTTGATATTAAAAGAATTCTTGAAATTGAGGAAACAACTAAACACGATGTAATTGCTTTTCTCACAAATGTTGCAGAATATGTTGGACCTGAATCAAGACATATTCATTATGGAATGACTTCATCCGATATTCTCGATACAACCCTTTCAATCCAAATGAAATCTGCGGGAGAAATTCTTCTTAAAAATTTATACGAATTAAAAGATGCTTTAAAGAAAAGAGCTCTTGAACATAAAAACACAATTTGTGTCGGCAGGTCTCATGGTATTCACGCTGAACCAACTACGATGGGATTAAAGTTTGCTAACTGGTTTGAAGAAATTAAAAGAGATATTAAAAGATTAAAAAGTGCGATTGATGTTATAAGCGTAGGACAAATTTCCGGAGCAGTCGGAACCTTCGAACATCTTTCTCCTAAGGTTGAAGAATTTGTTTGTAAAAAACTTGGACTTAAACCCGCACCTGTTTCAACTCAGGTTATACAAAGAGACAGGCATGCTGAATTCTTAACTACTCTTTCAATAATAGGTGCTACGCTTGAGAAAATTGCAATTGAGATAAGGCATCTTCAAAGAACGGAAGTTCTTGAAGCAGAAGAATATTTTTCAAAAGGACAAAAAGGATCTTCTGCAATGCCTCATAAAAGAAACCCGGTTGTTAGTGAAAGAATAGCCGGACTTGCAAGAGTTCTAAGAGGTAACGCTTTAGCTTCAATTGAGAATGTTGCTCTCTGGCATGAAAGAGATATCTCTCATTCTTCTGTAGAAAGAATAATTATTCCCGACAGTTGTATTGCTCTGGATTACATGCTTGATCTTGCAATTAAATTAATTTCTAAGCTAATTATATATCCTGAAAATATGATTAAAAATCTTGAGCTTACAAGAGGATTGGTATTTTCTCAAACAATTATGTTAAAGCTTGTGAACAAAGGTATTACAAGAGAAGAAGCATATCAGATTGTGCAGACGCTTGCAATGGATGTTTGGGCTAATAAGGATAAACATCTGAAGAATGAATTACTTAATTCTAATGGAGCAAAAAAATATTTAAGCGAAAAAGAAATAAATGAAATCTTTGAAGGTAAAAATATGTTAAAGAATGTGGATTTTATCTTTGCAAGAACAATTGAAAATAATAAGGAATAAAATGAAAAACCCGGTTATGTTACTGTTTATTGGTCTCAGTTTAGTTTTCAGTTTCTCAAATTCCTTTCCACAGGAAAAGATAGAAGTTGGATCAAAAGCACATGATTTTACTTTGCACGATGCTTTTGAAAATGAATATACTTTGTCTTCTTACTTTGGTAAATCTCCGGTTGTTATTTATTTCTATCCTGCTGCTGGAACTTCTGGCTGTACAAAACAGGCTTGTGCGATTAGAGATGATTGGAACAAGTTTGAAGAAAATAATATTAAAGTTTTTGGAATAAGCACCGATGGAACAGAAGCGATTAAAAAATTTGTTGATGATTACACCCTTAACTTCCCTCTCCTTTCAGATGCTGATAAAAAAGTTAGTGAAAGTTATGGTGTGTTAAAAGAAAATGGAACTGCTAAGCGTGTTACATTCATTATTGGTTTAGATGGTAAGATTGCAGAAATAATTAATGTTACAGATATAGATTCACATTCCAAACAAGTGTTTCAATCCGCTTCAAAACTAATTATACACGAGGAAAATAAAAATTAATTCAAATTGTCATTCCACAGAAAGTGTGAATCAACCACGTTTTCACTAGAATGACATTTTGAAATCTTACTCTTCCTTATCCTTACTTTTAAAAAGTCTGTACAATCCATAAGCAGCTATGGAAAGACCGATTAATCCTCCTGTCGTCTTAAGCACTTTGGAGTTTGCAAATTTTTCCAGATTAATTCCTCCACCAGTCTGCTTCATTTCACTATCGCTATAAATTGAATCCATAAATTCAACTCTATCCTTTAACGATTTAAAAACAATCGAAAGGTTTGAACCATCCTTAACAGGAATAAAATTAACTGCACATTTTTCATGATCGGTATCATCGAGATCATCCATATTTTCAAATTGCCACTTCCCTCTGAAAATTGTGTAATTAACTACACTTCTCTTTTCTCTTGAATAAAGTGGATCATTAAAGACAAGAACTTCTTTACCTTCTTCATTTAAAATAATTTTTGGCTTGAAATCATCGTTTTCAGCCTGAGATTGAAGTTCATCTCCATCAATTGATTCACTCAGAGATTCAGACTGTTTGGCTTTCTTTTCTAATTCATCGCGCGTTTTTGACATTTATTTTTCCTCATCAAAATTGAATTCAAAATACATCTAAATATAACATTAGTACTTCAAATTTTCTAAACATTTCAAAGCAACCTATCAGAGCCTGACGAATAATGATTCAATATTGTTAACCAATACATGTTATAAGTGTAAAAATTATTATTGTAACTTTCAATGCACCGTTCATCTTACAATTTTTCCTGTCAATTATGGAACGTTTGGTGTATAAAAATATCATTTTTACAAACAGGAACAATTGCTAAATTATACAGTAACAATCACAAAATTTTATGAAAAATAAATTCGGATTAAGAATGAAAAGAATCTTTGTATTAATTTTATTTATAGCAGCAGTAAGTCTCTTCTCTGCCAAATATTATGAAACGGAATCTCTTGCCTTCACTCCTGATTCACTTACAGTTTTATCTCCAAAAGAATATTACCCAAAAGAAACAGAACTCATTAATACTATAGTATCAAGATATCACTACAAAAAAATTAAATTAAATGATTCTCTTTCATCTGTAATTTTTGATAAATACATAAACTCACTTGATTTTAATAAAAGCTATTTCATTTCGACTGATATAAAAGAATTTGAAGAATATAAAAACCAGTTTGATGATTTTATAATTCAGGGAGAACTTAATAGTGTTTATAACATCTTTGAGATATACAGAGAAAGAGCAAACAAAAGATTTGATTATGTAAAACAGGTTCTTAATAAAGGATTTGATTTTACTGTAGATGAACTTTATGAAATAGACAGAGAAAATGCTCAATGGCCCTCATCTGATGAAGAAGCAAATGAAATATGGAGAAAAAGAATTAAGAATGATGCATTGAATTTAAAGTTGGCAGGGAAAGATCCCGATTCAATTACAACAACTTTAACTAAAAGGTATGAAAATTACCGGAAAGCAATAAACCAGTATAACAGTGAAGATGTTTTTCAGCTATTCATGAATTCTTATACCGAATCAATTGACCCGCATACAAATTATTTTTCTCCTATCACATCTGACAATTTTAAAATAAATATGAGTCTTTCTCTTGAAGGAATAGGTGCGCAGCTTCAGCAGGAAGATGATTACACAAAAGTAGTTGATGTAATTCCCGGAGGACCAGCTTTTAAAAGCGATTTGCTGCACAGGAATGACAAAATTGTTGGTGTTGCACAGGAAGACGATGGTGAAATGGTAGATGTAATCGGCTGGAGGGTTACTGAAGTTGTTCAACTAATTCGTGGACCAAAAGGAACTACTGTAAGACTGTTGGTTATACCTTCTGAAGCTGGACTTAATTCTGTTCCTAAAGAGATAAAATTAGTCCGTGATAAAGTGAAATTAGAAGAACAGGCAGCTAAGAAAGAAATTCTTCAAATTGAAGAAGGAAATGTTCATTACAAGTTAGGCGTTATTAAAATCTCTACATTCTATAGTGATTTTGAAGCACAGCAAAAAGGTGATAAGAACTATAAAAGCACAACAAGAGACGTGAAAAGAATAATCGGTGAATTAAAGGATGAAGGTGTTGACGGTGTTATAATAGATTTAAGAAATAACGGCGGCGGATCACTTAATGAAGCAATTGATTTGACCGGGCTGTTTATTAAAGATGGTCCGGTTGTACAGGTAAGAAATGGTGATGGAAATATTCAGGTTGGAAATGATGAAGACCCGAATATTGTATATGATGGTCCATTAGCAGTTTTGGTTAACAAGTTCAGTGCTTCAGCGTCAGAAATCTTTTCAGGTGCAATCCAGGATTATGACAGAGGCTTGATTATAGGTGAACAAACTTATGGTAAAGGAACTGTCCAGAATCTTATTGATCTTAACAGGATAATGCAAAACTCAGATAACAAACTTGGACAGGTTAAAGTTACTATTGCAAAATATTACCGTGTTAACGGTGGAAGCACACAAAATTTAGGAGTTATTCCGGATATTGAATTACCATCTTCAGTTGATGCTGAAGAATTTGGAGAAAGTTTTGAGAAAAGCGCTCTTCCATGGGATGAAATAAAACCAACTGATTTCAAACAGGTAGATAAGGTTAAAGAATTCCTTGCTTTGATACTTAAGAAACACCAGGATAGAGTTGCTTCAAGTTCTGAGTTTGATTACCTGCTTGAAGATATACAGGAAATTAAAAATGTCAGGGAACAAAAGATGATTTCATTGAATGAAGAAGTAAGAAAAAAAGAAATGGTAAAAGAGGAAGAAGAAAAATTCCAAAGAGAGAATGAAAGAAGAAAAGTAAAAGGAATTAAGCTTCTTGAAAAAGGTGAAAAAGTAAGTGAATCATCCGCACCAGACGATCTTTATCTTGATGAAACCGGAAGAGTTCTTGCAGACCTTATTGCTTTAACTGTTGGATAATTTAAGCAGCGATGTGCGTCATCAGTTTTCTTTTGGCTACAGGAAAAATTGTTTCTGCAAAAGGAAAATCCAGGTCACTATCACAAATAAAAGTTGCAGGATTTGGTAAATCTTTTCTTTCTTTAATCAATTCATGCTTTATAGATTCAGGAGTTCGTTTAATTATTTCCTGCTTTTCACTTTTAACAAATTCGGTTTTTAAAGATCTGTATTTTTCTTCACCCGAAGAGAATAATGAGCATTCATAACGATGCACTTGTAGTTCATAAGCAATGTTATCGGTAATCAAAAAATATCCTTCATCCTTATAAACCGGCAGAATCCCAACCTGTTCAAGAGTTATATTCTTTTCAGTAAAGTCAAAAAGAATAATCCCTTCATCAATTGCATCTTTAATATATGGTAACGCCCAATCAATCAATGTGAATATTATTTCAACATTATTGTGATAGTTCAGATTACTTTGTGTTTCATAAATTATTTTTTGCTCTTTAATATTAAAACCTTTAACCCGTTTTGGAAATTTTCCATTGAGATTGTTTCTCTCTTCTTTTATTCGCTCCAGTGAATGTTTCAGTTCAATTAGTATTGCAAGGGATGGATAAATTTTCTTCCTGTCAAAACTGATACAAAGCTCCTTTAGTCCGCCAAGGATTTTGTATTGGTTCATTTCCCAATCGGTCTCTGATGTAAAAAATGTTTCGACTGATATTCGTTCCATTGTAATTCCTGTTTCAGGTATTTCACATGAGAACATAGCACTAATAATTGTACCAATCCAAAAAATACTTTAA
>CAYNUV010000108.1:0-8236 GCA_964400245.1 uncultured Ignavibacteriaceae bacterium | reverse complement strand
TAAAAGCTTCAATTCGTAAAGGATTGAGGCTTTTTTCGTTTTCTGACTTTCCCAAAATCTCGTTTACTATGTATGGAGTTAGGATGAACATGGTATGGAGTAATTCCATACTGGGAATTTGATTTTTTGTGATATAATATTGGGTATTTATTAATGATATTGCTGATACGAACTTAGCTTTTCTGAGTATTATTTTCAACAAGGACTAAAACAATTTTCCCAGGCTGATATACTACTGAAAACTCTTTTCCAATTTCAAAACCAAAATTAAGCAGCATTTCATTTTTGAAATGGCTAAGATCAGTTGTCAAAGGTTCGTGCTTAATAAACAATAATGGAGTAGGTTTATATTTTAATTAAAACTGGCCAAGGCAAGTTCTCTTGTCGAAAAATGGCTAAAAACTTTGTTTAAGCTGGTTTGGGCAAATATATTCAGGATGTTTCCATTTTCTGGTAAAATTAACTTTATGTCTCCACTTAAGCTCCTTAATTCTTTTAAAGAAGTTACCATTACACCGATTATAGAAGAATCCGCGTAATGACATTCACTAAAATCAATAATAATTTTTTTATAACCATTACTAATTATAGAATTAATTGCATGTTTAAATTCCTGGGTTTCTTTCATCGTCACTCTTGTCAAATTTATTTTTTCAATTGCTACTCCATCAAGTATTTCCAGAATAAAATTATCTAACATAGGGATAACCTTGAAATTATTTTACTTTGTTTGATGAGAATATAATAATAAATCTCCATTCAGACTATTCTTTTTCGCAACAAGGATATTTGAGCTTGGGTAAGACCCATTTGCCAGGCTTAGTTATTTTAAGTCAATTCATTTTATTAAAATGTGTAATGTTTATACAGTACTTAAAAATTATTTGAAATATTAGAGGGGGACATAAAAAAAGAAGCCTCCAGCTTTTCTTGGAATTCAAAAACATTTGAAAAATGACCTTAACAAAAAGAACCAGGGAGCAACATTCTCAGTAATTTTTGATGTATTACCGGAAGCTGCTTAAGAATTAGATTCGCTTTATTAAGTAGTTATTCTACTACAAATATTTTCAACCTCTATCTTTACTTTATAAAATTTTTGTGAGCAATATTTTTCAAGTGTTCATGGTTAGCCATTAATATTCCTAATACTTCTCAGAAATTACATTTCTCAATTAATTACACATGGCATCTTGTTTGAAAAAGTAATAAGCATTAAACAAAAAATATTGCTGTTACTGTGACTCATGTGGCGAAGCTATTTAAAAAACAATCTAATGGAAATGATTTAATGAACAAAAATTTTTTAATAATAATAATAATTTTATTTGGACTCATTCCATTCTTAAAATCTCATGCGCAATATGAAAAAATGAGTGATGAAGAGATTAAGAAAAAAGCCTCTGAAATGGGTTACAATGTAGAAGATTATCCAAAACAGCAGCAGAATTTTATCCCACCTGAGAAAGAAACAACCGAATCTGTTATTATAGTTCCACCAGTGAACAAACCTCTTTCTTCGTATGTTGTAATCGCTTTCTCTAACAGGGAAGAAGCTAAAGATCTTCCGGCATTTGGTTATAATATATTCACACATAACCCCACTACTTTTGAACCTTCTGCAAATGTACCAACACCTACCAATTATGTTGTTGGTCCGGGCGATGAAATTATAATCACCTTATGGGGCGAAACTCAACTTGTTCATAATGTAACGGTATCAAAGGAAGGAAGCATTTTTGTTCCCAATGCCGGCTTAATAAATGTCAGCGGCTTAAGCTTATCCTCTGTAAAAAATAAAATATATAGTTTATTATCGGAAACTTACTCTTCACTTAATGTAACGGAAGGTATAGGAACCAAGCTTGATGTTTCAACGGGAAAACTGAGAAGTATAAAAGTTTTTATTCTTGGGGAAATAACTACTCCTGGTGGTTATACTCTCCCGGCTTTATCTTCATCTTTTACAGCACTTTATTATAGCGGCGGCCCCACTCTGAATGGTTCATTGAGAAAAATTCAGATAAATAGAAGAGGTAAAGTAATTTCAGAAATTGATCTTTATGATTATATAATTTCAGGAAACAAATCTAATGATATAAGGCTTGAAGATGAAGATATTATTTTTGTTATGCCTGTTGATGAACGTGTTGCAATTACCGGAAATATTTTTCGTCCCGCTATTTATGAAATGAAACAGGATGAAACCTTAAAAGATTTATTGAAATTTTCCGGCAATCTCACATTCAATGCATACTTTAACAGAATACACATTGAAAGAATCATTCCTTTTGATCAAAGAAATGAATATGTAAATAACATACTTGATCTCGACCTGAATTTTTCTTCAGTTGAAGAATTGAAAAACAGCAAATATGATTTAGCAGATGGCGATGTTATTACTATCTCGGGTGTAAATAATCTTTCTGAAAATATAGTTAAAATATCAGGCGACGTAAGAAAACCAGGGGTTTACCAGCTTACTCAGGATTTAATGACAGTTAAAGATTTGGTTAATAAAGCCGACAGCACATTTCCTCAAGCTTTCCTTTCTAAAGCTACACTTATAAGAATTCTTCCGAATGAAAAGAAAGAGATAATAACTTTTGATCTTGCAAAAGCTTTAGCCGGGGATCCATATAACAATTTAGTTTTGCAGAACAGGGATGAAGTTATTGTTTATGACGAAGAAATATTTTTCCCAACTAAAAACGTACAAATTGTTGGGGCTGTTAAAAACCCGGGTACATTTACAAGATATCAGAATATGACTTTATCTGAATTGATAATTCTTTCCGGAGGTTTAACTGATGCAGCAACAACCAACGAAATTGAAATAACAAG
Organism: uncultured Ignavibacteriaceae bacterium; assembly: GCA_964400245.1. Lineage (GTDB taxonomy): Bacteria > Bacteroidota > Ignavibacteria > Ignavibacteriales > Ignavibacteriaceae > RBG-16-34-14. The sequence continues at coordinate 5,392 of CAYNUV010000108.1, read as the reverse complement.
ACTCGATACAATCAGTTCAGAAATTTTTGCTCAGAAGTTTTCTGTAAATCTTCCTAAAGAATACTGGATTAAAAATAAGCGTGATGATTTTTTCCTCCAGGATTATGACAGGGTTTTGGTTAAAAAGGATCCTGCAAGAAATTTTGAACAGATAATTGAAGTGGAAGGTGAAGTGCTTTATCCAGGTTTGTATTCAATTTTATATGAAGGTGAAAAGATAACTGATTTTCTTAGCCGGTCAGGTGGATTTAAAAACACTGCTTATAAAGAAGGAATTTATATTAAAAGAGAAACAAAAATCCTGACAAAAATTGAGAACGCCGAAATCCCGGACAGCCTTGAAAAATTATATTTTGATAAACCGATTTATGACAGGGAAAATTTTACCGAAGAGTTTTCAAACAGGATTCCTATTCCCTGGGATGAAATTGAAGAAGATAATTCATCAGAATATAATATTGCTTTGCATCGCGGCGATGTTATAGTAATTCCTAAAAATCCTGATGTTGTATATGTAATGGGAGAAGTCGGAATTCCATCATCTGTTCCTTATAAGGAAGGGGCTTCACTTTCACATTACATTCAGCAAGCTGGCGGATATTTAACAAACTCTGCAGAAGGAGAAGAAATTGTTGTTCAGCCAAATGGAAAAAAGTGGTCTGAATCGGGCTGGTTCTTCATTCCAGATCCGGAAATACTCTCCGGTTCAACAGTTTTAGTTCCTTCAATGATTGAATCAGATAGTGATTCATGGCCAGTAATAAGAGATATTGTTACAGTCGTTAGCTCAGCAGCAGTATTAATTCTTACAGTTACCACTTTAACCAAATAAATAATGCTAAGTACAGAAGATTTATTAGTTGATAATGAGTTAGAAACTATTTCACATCCGGGTGAAAACAAACAATCATCAAAAGAAGCTGAATTGAAAAGAAAAGTATTATTTCTGAACAAAGTGTTCAATCAATTATGGGCAAACAAGAAGAAAACAATTACAATAAATTTTCTTGTTGCCGTACCTACAATTTTATATTTATTGTTTATTTCTAAACCATATTATGAAAGCAATGTTGTTATACTCCCCGAATTTGGAAGTAAGTCAACAACACTTGGAGGATTAGGTGATCTTGCTTCACTTGCCGGTGTTAATCTGAATAATGAGTCTCCTACTGAAATTTATCAAAATCTCTTATTGAGCGAAACTGTTCTGGAAAATGTGATCAATAAAAAATATAAAACAGAAAAGTATTCTAAACCTGTAAACCTGATTGAGTATTTTGAAATTGAAGAAAATGATTCAGATGGTCCTGAAAAAGCAAAGAGAAGAGATTTCCTTTCGGCTTATGAAAATCTTGTCAAATCAAGAATTGATACTAAGGTTGAAAAGTTAACAAAGATTCTTTCTATAACTGTACAAATGCCTGAGTCTGAACTCTCTGCTGAAGTAGCGAATACCTTAGTTGAATCACTTGATGATTACATAAAGTACAAAAGGAAATCATACGCCTCTCAGCAAAGATTTTATATTGAAAAAAGAATTGCACAAGTCAGAGACTCATTGAGTATTGTAGAAAACCAGTTAAGAAATTTCAGAGATAGAAACAGGATTGTTGAACAATCTCCAAATCTTTTTTTAGAGCAAAGCCGGTTGATGAGAAATGTTGAAATTCAACAGGCAGTATTTATTGAATTAACAAAACAGCTTGAGATTGCTAAGATTGATGAGATTAAAGAAACGCCTGTAATAAATAACTTAGAAGAAGCTAAGGACCCGGTAATTAAAGCCGGTCCTCAAAGAGCAAAAATTTTTCTTTTAATAATGATTTTAACATTTGTGGGGAGTTGTTCATATCAAATTTTTTCTCCTCAGCTTAAAAGCTATTTAAATATTATCAAGCAAACAAAAACTTCTCGTAACTAAACCATATAAATGACAGGCAGTTTAACCTCTAAAACCGTAAATGGATTAAAGTGGAGTTATGCTTCAACCATAACTAATTCTGTTTTGCAAATTGGTTATACTGCGGTCATGGCAAGACTTTTAGATCCAAAATCTTTTGGTTTGATTGCAATGGCAAGTGTACTTCTTAGGTTTGGAAGTTACTTTGCACAAATGGGAATGGGCAGAGCCATTATTCAGAAAAAAGAAATTAACAGTGATGATGTAAGTATAGCTTTTACTGCTTCTGTGTTAATAAGTTTTATTTTTCTTTTGTTCATATTTATCCTTGCCCCATTTACAATTTATATCTTTCCAAACCCTGAAATAATTCCTATTCTTCAGGTGCTAGCTGTTTCTTTACTTCTTACAGGTTTTTCAACAACTTCTCTTGCTTTACTAAGAAGAGATTTGAGATTTAAATCTTTAGCAGTTATTGAAATCGTCAGCTACTTAATCAGTTATGGTGGTGTAGGTGTTACATTTGCTTTTTTGGATTTTGGTGTTTGGAGTTTAGTGTTTGCTTCTTTAAGTCAAGGTTTATTTACTGTCATAATATCATATTTCGTTACACGCCATCCTTTGAGATTTACATTTAATTTTAAATTATATAAACCTCTGTTTTCTTTTGGCAGTAAAGTTTCATTCATTAGCTTCCTGGAATTTTTAGGAGCTAATCTTGATACATTAATAATTGGTAAAATATTTGGCTCTCAAAAACTTGGATTTTACAATCGTGCTTTCATGCTTGTAAACCTGCCTATGCAGCAATTTACAACAAGTTTATCAAAAGTTTTATTTACTTCCTTCAGCAGAATCCAAACAGAGAAAGAGAGACTAAAAAAAGCGTATTTATCTAGTATTACCTTAAGCGGTTACATAATAATTGCAGCTTGTATTGGTATAGCTGTATCAGCCGAACAAATTGTACTTGTTGTATTAGGTGATAAATGGAAAGAATCAATTATTATTTTGCAGATACTTGCGCTTGCTGCTCCATTTAATTTATTATCTCATTTTGGCGGAATTGTTTGTGAGGCTACTGCAAGACTAAAAGCCAAATTAATATTTCAATCATTCTATATAATTCTTTTACTTCTTTTTTTTCTTTTATTTTATAATGAAGGAATAATGGGCATAGCTAAATCAATTCTTTTGGCGGAAGTAATAAGGCATGTCTTCTATATTTTTACTGTGCGAAAAATTTTTACTCTTAATTTTTCTGAAATATTATCTTCTTATTACCCTGGTTTGCTTTCCGGTTTGATAACAGGTATAGTTATTTTCCTGGTTACTGCTTTTTTAAAAAGTCTTTCCTTTAGTAACATATATATTTTAGCTCTTCAGATTCTCTCAGGGCTGGTAGCAATTATTTTATCAATCTTCTTAAACAAAAGTATAAAATCTGAAATAAATGATAAGCTTGGTAAACTAATTAATCTCTCAGATTATAAAAATAAAACCATCTTAAGAAGGATAAGAATTTTATTAGCAGCAATATGAAAATTGGAATAGCGGGACCGATAAGCCTTAACTTAGTAAAACATAATTTTAAAAATGTAACATTTCCTCAATCTTATGATTTCCCTCTAATTGCTTTTTTTGTAAACGTTTTACTATACCGGGGATTTGAAATCATTATTTATACAACTTCGGTAGAAATAAATGAACCTTCAGTTTTTGAAAGTGATCAGTTGACTATCTGCATAGCCCCAAGAAGAAAGACACATGTTGCACGGGATTTTTTTAAAGTAGAACGAAAAAATTTGTTAAATCTGATGCTGAAATATAAAGGTGATATTATTCATGCAAATTGGAGTTATGAGTTTGCCTGGGCTGCAATTGATACTAAAATACCTACGTTAGTAACTTTACATGATCACGCATTAACAATTTTAAAGTACAGTTTTGATCCATATAGATTTATAAGATTTATTATGGATAAAATTGTTCTTGGTAAAGCTCGTTACCTAAGCGCGAACTCAGAACACATATTCGAACTTCTTCCTCAGAAATATAAATCCAGAGCAAGAATAATTAATAATTTTTATACGCCAGATTTAATAGCTCCTTTTGTCCTAATAGAAAATAAAAAATATATCATATCTGTTAATAATGGATTTGGAAGATTAAAAAACATTAAGAATGCCCTGAAAGCTTTTAAGATTATCAGGAATAAATTTCCACAACTGGAATACTATCTTATTGGTAATGATATGGAAGAAAACGGAAAAGCATTTTATTATGCTATTAAGAATTCATTAAACCTGGGAGTAAAATTTTTAGGAAAACTAAACTTTAAAGAAGTTAGGAAATATATCTCTGAAGCAAAAATATTTCTTCATACTTCACGAGAAGAATCTTTTGGCATGTCAGTGCTTGAATCAATGGTTCGCGGTACTGCTGTCGTGGGAGGAGAGAAAAGTGGAAATATTCCTTACTTGTTAAATCATGGGAAAGCCGGTTTGTTATGCAATATAAATTCACCTGTTCTGATTGCTGATGCTGTAATAAAACTTTATTCAGATAATCATCTTAATGAGAATCTGAGAAAAAATGCTTTTGAATTTGCACAGAATAATTTTTCTGAGGATAAAATAGTGGATAAGTACATATCATATTATAAAGAAATATTGAAGGAAAATTAAGAATAAAATGAGTTTTGGTTACCGGATAAATAGTTTAAGGAGGATTTTTTTATTTATTCAGAATAAAATAATTAAGCTGATAGAAGACTGATGCTGATTATATTTTTAATCTTTTCTGCCTGCCTGATTTCTCTCATCTTTATTTATTTCTTTCCTGAATTAAATATAAAAATTTTATCTGTAATGTTTTTCTCTCAATTTTTTGTTGCGGTAATTCCTTTTTTTGATGCCAGGGAGATTAATTACAGTGCCTATCTTTCAATAATTCTAACTTTTTCACTTTTTGTATTCATACTAATTTACAAAATAAAAAAAATTGATATTGTTGTAGTTTTTTTATTATGGTTTCTAGTTAACATTGTTTTAACCTGGGGATTTGATTATGTAATTGTAAACTATAGTTTCCTAACATATCCTTTTACAGCAATAACTTTATATTATTTATTTTCCAACTATAGCAGCCCGAACGCGATCAAGTTTTTTTTTACAATCCTGATTATAAGTGCAGTAATTGAGGCGGTAATCGGAACTTCGCAATCCTTCTTAGGTTTTCCTGTTTTCCAGGATTTAGTTGATGAATTATATTCCGGTGAAAGAAATTACCTTGCATATATTTTCCCATCAATTTCGTCTTTGGTAAACCAGGGTAGTGGTACTTTTGAACACTTTAATGGCCTTGGGGGACTTTTGTCACTTACGGTTCCAATGCTATGGAGTTATTGGATAGCTAATAAAAAAGACAAAAAAAGATTTTTATTTTTTATGATAGGGGTTATAGGAGTAATAACAACATATTCACGTGGTG
>CAYNUV010000107.1:0-8300 GCA_964400245.1 uncultured Ignavibacteriaceae bacterium | reverse complement strand
AGGGAATTTTCTTTTTTTATTAGCGGAACAACTATTTCAGATTTGGAATCAGGATCGCAAAAAATATGTCCGGGGAATTGGTTCACATCCGGTACAATTACTGTCTCTCTTTTTTCTGCTGAAGTTCCACAAACACCTTTACCAATTTTAATTTTACTACAAGCAACTTTTCCCTGGAATGGTCCAACATAAAGTTCTTTCCCATTAAATAAATAAAAACCAACCCAGCTTATTTTATCAAAAGATTGTTTAAGTGCAGCAGCACAATTAGCTAAATTAGAAATCAATTCATCAGAAGGGGATAGAAGATTTTTTAACTGCGGAATCAGGTTTTTATATTGTTCTTCAAGTGAAAGGTCTTTATCAACTAAAATGGTTTCAGCCATTTAAACTTTCCCAGATTTTTGTCGTGATCGTTCCGACTTTTTCTTCTTTTTAGATTTTTTTTTGGTATCTGATCCAAAAGGAAAAACATAAGGAATTGCATCTTCTATATGAGAGATTGGAATAATTTTTAATCCATCTTTTACTTTATCAGGAATTTCTTTCAGATCAATTGAGTTTCCATCAGGGATTAAAACTGTTTTTATACCATTTCTTTTTGCAGCAAGAAGTTTTTCAATCAAACCGCCGATGGGAAGAATATTTCCTCTTAAAGTTATTTCTCCAGTCATCGCAACATCGTTGGAAGCTTTTTTACCGCTTATTGCAGAATAAAGAGCCATTGCCATTGTGATTCCTGCTGAAGGCCCATCTTTTGGAATTGCGCCTTCCGGTAAATGGATATGAACTTCTTTACCGTGGAAAAAGTTTGGGGCTAAGCCCAGTTCTTTTGCTTTAGAACGAATATAACTTAAAGCTGCCTGTGCTGATTCTTTCATAACATTTCCAAGCTGGCCGGTTAATGTAAGCTTACCTGTCCCAATCATAAAAGTTACATCAACAGATAAAATTTCACCGCCTACACTTGTCCATGCTAATCCTGTAACACTGCCAACTCTTTTTTCCTTATCATGAGTAAGATGCCTGTATCTTGGTACTTTTAAATAATCTTCAACTTTATTTTCATCAACCAGGAATTTAGAAATTTTACTTTTTCCATTTGAAGATTCTTTAATCACAATGTCACGCGCCAATTTTCTGCATACAGAAGCAAGCTCACGTTCCAGATTTCTAACACCGGCTTCACGGGTGTAATCGGAAATTATTTTAAGAATTGCTTCATCTGGAATAGTTACATTTTTATTTATTAAACCATGTGCCTCAAGCTGTTTGGGAACAATATGCCGCTTTGCAATCTCAAGTTTATCATGTTCAAGATAGCCGGGTAATTCAATTATTTCCATTCTATCCTGCAAGGGAAGAGGAATATTATATCTTACATTTGCTGTAGTAACAAACATTACCTGCGAGAGATCATAATCAACTTCAAGATAATGATCACTGAAAGTATGATTCTGTTCGGGGTCTAAAACTTCAAGCATAGCCGATGAAGGATCGCCTCTGAAATCCATACTCATCTTGTCTATTTCATCAAGCAGCATAACCGGGTTTATAGATCCGGCTTTCTTCATAGATTGTACGATTTTACCGGGCATTGAACCGATATAAGTTCTTCTGTGGCCCCGTATCTCAGCTTCATCCCGTATTCCGCCAAGACTAATTCTTACAAAACTTCTTCCCAATGCTCTTGCAATTGATTTACCTAAAGAAGTTTTACCAACCCCGGGAGGTCCAACGAAACAAAGAATTTGTCCACGCATTTGCTTTACAAGATTCAGAACGGCAATATGTTCAATAATTCTTTCCTTTGGTTTTTCTAATCCAAAATGATCTTCATCAAGAATTTTTTGTACATGCTTTATGTCCAGAAAATCTTTTGTTTTTTTAGACCATGGAACTTCAATCAGCCAATCAAGATAATTTCTTATTACAGTTGATTCAGGCGACATTGGCGGAGTTTTTTTAAGTTTGTTTAGTTCCTCTATTGCTTTTGTTTCAGCCTCTTTCGGCATCTTTGCTTTTTTTATCTGGTCGCGCATCTTTATGAATTCTGGTGAACTATCTTCTTCATCGCCAAGTTCATCCTGCAGAATTTTTATCTGTTCCTGGATAATAAATTTTCGTTGAGTCTTGGCAATGTTCTCCTGTACCTTGTTATCTATTTCTTTTTCAATCTTCAGAATGTCAATTTCAGAATTGAGTATTTTTATCACCTCATAATACTGTTCCTTTAAATCAAACTTCTGAAGGATAACCTGCTTAACATCAATTGACTGGTTTATATTTGCTGAAACATAAAACAACTTGCGGTCGGGTTCTTCAATATTCTCAAATGCGGCTACCGTTTCGTTAGGAATATTCCTGCTTATCTTAACATAATCTTTAAACAACTGGGACATTTGCCTTACCAGTGCATGCATTTCATGATCATTTATATAAGGCGGCAGTACTACTTCGATCTTAGCTTCAAAGAATTCTTTATTTTGTGTGAACTCGATAATCTTTCCCTGAAGAAGTCCATCAACGAGTATTTTCATTAAGCCGTTTGGTAGCTTAAGTATCTGAACAATCTTTGCAATTGTTCCTTCGAGGTAAATGTCTTCTTTCTTTGGCTCTTCAATGTTTGATTTTTTTTGTGTTGAAAGAAAAATATACTTGGTTTTATCAAGAGCATAATTTGCTGCTCTTATAGATTGTTCTCTTCCCACAAGTACAGGAAAAATCATATAAGGAAAGATTACTATATCTCTAAGCGGAAGGATTGGAAGGACTTCCGGTAAACTATCAACAATATTGGTTTCTTTTTGTTCTGCTACTTCAATTTCACTTTTATTTGCCAAAAATATCTCCTGAAATTCCTTTTTCTTAACATTAATCTTATTACTAAATATATCAAAAAGCATTCATGCTATCAAGGAAGTTATTCTTGTAATTAGTTGTAATTATAATTTGTAATTTTAATCTATGAAAATAAAAAATTGTGGGTAAAATGATTAACGATTTAATTACAATTGCCAAAGAAGCTGGTGAAATTGTTCGTGAAGGTTTTAACAAAAAGTTAAAGGTTGAATTCAAAAGCAACGATTCCGATCTTGTAACTGATATTGATAAAGCATCTGAAAAACTTATAGTTGATTTTATAAGGAAGAAATATCTATCTCACGGAATTCATGCTGAAGAAGGTGGGAATATTAAAGATGGTTCCGAATATATTTGGGTGATTGATCCTCTTGATGGAACTGTGAACTTTGCACATGGTCTTCCGATTTTTTCAATCTCAATCGGTTTGCAAAAAAATGGGAAAACAATTGCCGGCGTCGTTTATGATGTTGCAATGGATGTTCTATATAAAGCAGAAAGCGGGGGAGGAGCTTTTGCAAATGATGAGAAGATTAATGTAAGTGTTAATCCAAACTTAGGACGCAGCTTGCTTGTTACAGGTTTTCCTTATAACGTTCATCAGAATCCATATAATGCACTTGAGAAGTTTGTAGCGTTTACAAAAAATGCAAGAGGCATAAGAAGGCTTGGTTCTGCAGCAATAGATTTATGCTATGTTGCCAAAGGTGTGTTTGATGGTTTCTGGGAAGTTTATTTAAATCCGTGGGATTTTTGTGCCGGTGCATTGATTGTTGAAGAAGCAGGTGGAGTTGTAACAAATTTTAATGGTGAACCTCTCAAGTACAATACAACTCAAATTCTTGCAAGCAATGGAAAGATTCATGAAGATATGGTTGAAATACTGAAGAGGAATTAGCAAAGTGCATAGAGCATGGTGCAGGGCTAAATATTAATGTAATTTGTTTTTACTCTATACTCTTTGCCCTCAGCTCTATGGATTATTGCCTACTTCTCTGTTTCCTGGTACATTTCCTCAATTAAATAGCCATATGTTTCTTCAACAAATTTTCTTTTCACTTTAAGGCTTGGGGTAATTTCGCCTGTCTCAAGCGTGAATGGTTTATCAAGCAGTTTAAATTTTCTTACACGTTCATAATTCGCAAGCTTCTTCTGAAACTGTGACATATCTTTATCTATCAGATCATAGATCTCTTTTTTCTTTACCAGGTCTTCTATAGTATTGTATAAAATATTCCGTGAATCTGCATATTCCTTAATTGCTTCATAATCCGGAACTATAAGGGCACTAAGAAAAGTTCTCCTGTCTCCGATCAAAACAAACTGATCAATATACTTGCTTGCAAGAAACAGGTTTTCAATCGGAGTTGGAGCAATATATTTTCCTGCAGAAGTTTTAAAGAGATGTTTTTTCCTATCGGTTATTTTTAAATAACCTTCAGAATCAAATTCACCTATATCACCGGTGTGAAGCCAACCATCAATAATAACTTCATCAGTTTCTTTTTTGTTTTTATAATAGCCCGGCATTATGTTAGGGCCGCGGGCAAGTATTTCTCCATCTGGTCCAATCTTAACTTCTACTCCTGTTAACGGTTTTCCGACAGTACCAAATTTATAATCATCAAGACGGTTTAATGCAATAACGGGTGATGATTCAGTCAATCCATAACCCTCACGTATTTTAATCTCTGCAGCCTCAAAAAATTCTCCCAGATCTTTAGCAAGTGCAGCACCACCGGAAATAAAAAATCTCAATCTTCCGCCGGTTTTTTCCCGCAGCTTTTTAAAAACTAATGTATCTGCAATTTTATACTTTGCAGTTAATAAAGGAGAAACTTTTCCAACTCGCTGGGCGTCAATATATTTTTTCCCAATATCAACAGCCCAATAAAATATTTTTTGCTTTAAAGGTTTCTGGTTTTCAACATTCTTAATAACTTTTGCATACATTCGTTCAAATAACCGCGGGACGGTTGTTAATACAGTTGGTTTAGCTTCAATCATATTCTGTGCAACAGATTCAATACTTTCTGCAAAATAAATTGTACTGCATGCTGTAAACCCGGTGTAATAGCCAGCCATTCTTTCAAAGATATGGCAAAGGGGAAGGAAGGAAAGAAAAACATCCGTATCGTATATTGGGAAAGATTGAAGAGCAGCATGAACATTTGATAAAATATTTTTATGAGTCAGAGTTACCCCTTTTGGTTCGCCTGTAGTTCCGGAGGTATAAATTATTGTGCAGATATCGTTCTCCGTAACTTTACTTTGTGATTCTTTGAAATAATTCGGGTGATTATTTTTATAAATATTTCCCATCTGCTGTACATCTTTAAAAGTGTACAAAGCAGGTTTGTCGGGAATAATATCCTTTTCATTCAGCACAATAGTAAACTGCAGGTGCTTCAAATTATTAATTATTTTTAAAATTTTATTAAGCTGAAATTTGTTTGAAACAATAACTCCTTTTGATTCGGAGTTTAATAAAATAAACTCAATTGATTCAGCCGTCAGAGAAGGGTAGAGTGGTACATCAATAGCTCCGAGCCCAAGTATAGCCATGTCTGAATAAACCCATTCAGGGCGGTTTTCAGAAATAATTGCAATCTTGTCATCTTTTTTTACGCCAAGAGCTGCGAGTCCATTTGCAAAACTATCCGTTTCCTCTTTAAATTCCTGATAAGTTATTCCATCAAATTTATCATTAACTTTTCTATACATTAAACACTTATCAGAACTCTTCCCGAAAACATCGGTGAGATATTCGTACAATTCAGGTATAGTGTTACAATCAAGAGCTTTGTTCATAATATTCTCCGAAAATAATCAGCGAAATTATTATTAAGGTGGAAAATTTGCAATAAAGGAAAGATAGTTTTTTATCTGGCAAAAAGAAAAATTTTTTAATAAAAGGGTTTGTTAAATTTTAGCAGTAACTGAATAAACCACTAACAATTAAGATTTATGTGGATTGTTCCACTTTGCAGGTTTTTAAATAACTTTCTACTAAAGCCCTGGTCAGGTCTTCCATTTTAAATGGTTTTGCTATATAGTCATCCATTCCATTTGACAGATATCTTTTCCGGTCGTCTTTCATAGCATTTGCAGTCATAGCTATAATTCTGGGTTGAAGCTCCGTTGGCCATTGTTTACGAATCTCAATGGTTGCTTGTTCACCATCCATTTCCGGCATTTGCACATCCATTAAAATAACATCGTAATATTGACGTCTTAGTGCTTCAAGAACTTCGATACCGTTAAAAACAATATCGGCACGATATCCAATCTTTTCCAAAAAACGAAGGGCAACTTTCTGATTTATTAAATTATCTTCAGCAATTAATATTCTCAGCGGATATTTTTTCCCGATTTCCGAATCATACAGCTTTGGTAGATCCTGTTTTTTATCAACAACAGATTTCTTACCCATTACTGTAGTTAATGCATTATGCAGCTGACTTAATTTTATGGGTTTTGTAAGAGTTGCTGCAAAATTTGAAACATCTGTAGTCTCTTCCCTGTAATAAAATGAGGACAGTATAATTAACGGGATCGCCATGCAATTTTTAATTAAACGAATTTCATCTGCAAGTTGTAATCCATCCATATCGGGCATATGATAGTCCAAAATAGCAAGATCGAATTCAACACCTTTCTTAAGTAATTCAATTGCTTCAGGACCGGAGGCTTTAGCGGTTGGAATCATATTCAAAGATTGAGTTTGTCTTATTAAAATATCTCTATTAGTCTTATTATCATCTACTATGAGTATTCTCTTTCCAAATAATACAGACATATCGGTCAGGACTTTCTTTTCGTAGGAAAGTTCTGTTATAATAATGAAGTGGAATGTTGTACCTTCACCTTTAACTCCGGTACTTTCAGCCCACATTTTACCACCCATTAGTTCAGCTAATTGCCGGCTGATGGCTAAACCTAAACCTGTACCTCCAAATTTACGCGTAGTAGAAGAATCAACCTGAGTGAATGATTTAAATAACCTGTCCTGCAGATCAAGCGGAACTCCGATACCGGTATCTCTTACAGAAAAATGAAGTTTGTATTTATCATCATCCTGCAGTTGACCAGATACGGAAACAACAACTTCTCCTTGTTCAGTAAATTTAATTGAGTTATTTAAAAGATTTACAAGAATTTGCCTTAAACGGGTTACATCACCAACTACCATTGGAGGAAGATTTTCATCCATATAGTAAGCAAGCTCTAAATTCTTCTCACCATCTTTAGATGCAACAAGGTCAAGAGCTTCTTCAATACAAACTCTTATATCGAAAGGTTGTTTTTCTAATTCAACTTTTTGTGCTTCAATTTTTGAAAAATCAAGTATGTTATTTATAAGAGTCAAAAGAATATCACCGCTATTGTGAATTGTTTCTGTAAATTCAACTTGTTCCTCATTTAGAGGGGTATTAAGTAATAATCCTGTCATTCCAATTACTGCATTTAGCGGAGTTCTTATTTCATGACTCATGTTTGCAAGAAATTGACTCTTTATTTTGTTGGCATTTTCAAGAGCAGTATTTTTTAGTTCAAGTTCTTCGTTTGCTTTCTTTACAATTTCTTCAGCATTCTTCCTGCTTGTAATGTTATGGCTAACACCAAGAAGTCCTATACTTTTTCCATCATTATCTTTTAATGGAATTTTGTTTGATAAATGCCAATTAATCTCTCCCGTGTTATAGAGAATAGTTTCTTCGATATCAAGAATGGGCTCTCCCAGTTCCATAACTTTCATATCTTCCTGGGAAAATTTTGCTGCAATTTCTTTAGAATGAAAATCAAATGTAGTTTTACCAAGTACTTCTTCCTGATCTTTTGCTCCAAGATATTTTAAATGAGCCATGTTATTAAGTATATAGTGTCCTTCTCTATCTTTAAAAAATATTAAATCAGGCAAGCTGTCTATTAGTGTTCTTAATAAATTTCTTTCATGTTGTATCTTTTCTTCAGCGCGTCTGTTTTCAGTAACATTTCGGTCAACTCCAATTGTAAATGTTTTTCCCTTCATTTTAATTGGAACTGCTGCATACTCCATTATATTATCTTTCCCATCAGGGCGAACCCATGTAACAGATCCCCTGAATTCAATTCCCTGGCTAATATATTTATCATTGTTTTCAGTAATATTTCTTGTTAGCCCTGCCGACTCTATATCCCCAATCTTCAACAACTCTTCCCGGCTTCGTCCGGACATTTCAGCATAACGCTCATTACATTCTACTAACCTTCTCTTACCGGGTTCATAATTTTCTTCAAAGATACTTATACCATCAAAAGCATTTTCAAAGATTGATTTAAATTTTTCTGTTTCTTCCTTAAGAATTTCATTAGCGTGAACCAATTCAGTAACATCCCGACCAATCCCAATCATATAACTAACGTTTCCTTTATCATCTTTGATAGGAATTTTAGAT
>CAYNUV010000106.1:0-8323 GCA_964400245.1 uncultured Ignavibacteriaceae bacterium | reverse complement strand
ATCAGATTAATGAACTGGTTTTCAGCAATAGCTCTTATGTTCAAAAATATTTTACAAAAAGCTATCTTGAAAAAGCTATGTTAAATCAAGATTATCATATAAAAGCAAAATTATTAACTGTTGAAACAATTTTAAGACTTATAAATAACAGATGGAAAAGGTTCTGGTAAGAAAAATAGAGAATGTTTAGGGTACATTTGGTAATTAAAGAAGATTTTGGATTTGGAAAATTTTCCTGGAAAAGAATGGCAGAAGAGTTACTTAGGGTTATTAAATTAAAAAGAAAATAATAAAGTTGATAATAAAGTATATTTCAAGAAAGATAAAAATAATTAAGGAAATAAATGAAGTTTCTAAAGTATATAAGATTAAACCATTACAGAAATTATCTGACTATTTAAAGATAAAGGTGAATAAACCTGGTGTATTAGAATTTTATAAATTTAAATTATATGACTCAAGTTTGTCTTCACAATATCGAAAAGATTTTTTAACGAACAGAAATTATAAAAAATATATTTCACTGCTGAACCCTGATCCTTATGGCTATATTTCAAGGAATAAGTTTTTTGCTCATCTGTTTCTCAAGGGTTCAGATATACCTACGAGTAAGCTATTTTTTCTTTTTTATAAACTTGGATCTCAAGCCTCGTCACCTATAGTTATAAACTCCAATAAAGGAGCTATCGAATGGTTTAGAAAAAATTATAACAATTCAGATTTTGGCTTTGTTTGTAAACCTGCAGGACTAAGCTACGGTAAAGGAGTTGACGTTTTTAAAAGTATTGAATGGCAGGGAGATTCTTTGTTTTTTGAAAGAGTTGATGGCAATAAGTTTGAATTCAATTCTTATATTAATAATAAAAACATTTCCAAGGAACTGTTATTTGAGTCTAGGATTAAACAGTGCGAATACTTAAATCAGCTAAATTCTACATCTATCAATACTTTAAGGATAATAACTTTTTACTATCCTGACGGAAATGTGAAAGTATTTCATACGGGGTTCAGGATAGGCCGAAAAAATAGTTGGGTAGATAATGCTTCTGTAAATGGGAACATAGCTTGTAGTGTTGATATAAATACAGGGAAAATTATTCGTGCTGCTTTAGTACATAATTTTTATAATCAGGAAACAATTCAAAGACATCCTGACAGCGGTGTTGACCTTACAAATTTTTATATCAGAAATTGGGATTACATACTTAATAAAGTAAAAGAATTCCAAAAGAAAATTCCTTTCGTAAGAGCGATTGGATGGGATATTGCGGTCACTGATGAAGGTCCCGTTGTGGTGGAATTAAATGATAGATGGGATTATGCGGGACAGTTATTCACAATGCAGGGGTGGCAGCCTGAACTTAGTGAAATTTATGAAAAGTGGAGAAGAGTTATAAATAACGTACAAAATGATCCTTAAAATTTTCGAGAATGAACAAACCTTACTTAAAAAGAGAGGATTCATTGGGATGTGACAACTTGCAACAAATTAAAAAAAAATGAGAAAAATTTTAGGAAAATACTGGATCCAAAAAATGTTAAAACAACTGAGATATTTAAAGACAATAAGAAAGGAAACAGATGACTCTTTATCCAGTATTGCGTTTGATATTTATAAGTTAAGGAAAGTTGGATCCGGTTTAAGGGAATATTATAATTATAGACTTTTCGATAAGAGTTATCCAAAGGAATACAAGCAAAATTTTTTAAGCTGGACAAAATCACAGGAATATTTAAAATTCCTCAACCCGGATCAATTCGGACTAATCGCTCTAAACAAATTCTTTACACATATCTTCTTAGAAGAAGTCAAAATTCCTACATCAAAACTTTTATTTCTTTATGATCCGCAATCATGGGCATCTACGGAAAAGATTCTAAATAGTAACGATCTTGTGAAAGAGTATCTGTTTAATAATGATATAAAGGAGTTTGTTTGTAAACCGGTTTCGGGAAGCAGGGGTGTAGGTGTGGATGTTTTTATAAATAAAGAATTAAATAGTAATAAATTGTTTTTAGTTCATATTAATGGAATGAAAATTGGACTAGATGATTATTTAAAAGTAAATAAGCAAATTTTATTCGAAGAACGAATTAAACAATCAGAATATATAAACCAAATAAACTCAACATCATTAAATACAATCCGGTGTGTAACAATGCTTTTCCCTTCAGGCAATGTAGAAATTCTCACATCCTTTTGGAGAATAGCAAGGGAAGGTAAATGGGTTGATAATATTTCACAGGGAAGTAATATTGGTTCTGAAATAGATATTAATACTGGAAGAGCAATTGAACCGGTAATTATTTTTTTGGATAGCGATTCGAAAATTGAAAAAACAGACATCCATCCCGACAGCGAAATAATCTTAAAAAAATTCCAAATAAAAAATTGGGATAAGATTATTAATGAAATAAAACTATTTCAAAAGAAAATTTCTTTCTTTAAATCAATAGGATGGGATATAGCTATTACAGACAACGGACCTGTTGTGGTAGAAATGAATCACAGATGGGATGTAAGAGGACAGTTAATATCCGGGAAAGGCTGGCATAAAGAAATAAAGAATTGTTATGACAGCTGGAGAACTTTTCAAAATAATTCAAATACTTCTAAAATCTTTAACTGAATATTATGAAACAGCAGCTTAGTAAACTATCCATCATAATATCTAATCAATTTGGCAAAAGAAGGACCAAATGGAATAACTATAAATTGTTTTCAAAGACGCAATATTTTTCCGCAGAACAGATAAAAGATTTTCAAAATGAAAAATTAAAAAAACTTCTGACCGATGCGTATAAATTTGTTCCTTACTATACAAAACTCTTTGATAACTTAAAAATAAACTTCTCAGATATTACAGTAGATACTCTGAATAAAATTCCATTCCTTTCAAAAAAAATAATACAGGAAGAAAAAGGAAATCTTCTAAATAAAAAATTAAAGGCCCCAAGAGTTATCCCTAACTCAACCAGCGGATCTTCGGGAGAGAAAACTATTTTCTACAGTGATGGAGACTCAAAAGCAATGAGAGTTGCATTAAGCTGGCGTTGTAAAAAATGGATTGGGATTGACTTGGGGAGTAAAGAATTAAAAATATGGGGGGCAAGAATAGATGTTGAAAAAAGCAGTCATTTACGAACTCGAATGGGTAATTACTTTAGCAATAAGTCAATGCTCTCTAGTTATAAATTGAATGCTCAGATTATTTTAGACGATATAAAAGTTATAAACAAAGATAAACCGGATTATATTCACGCTTATCCATCTTCGCTTTACGAAATTGCTAAGTTTATTGAATCAGAGAAGATTAAAATTCATAAACTAAAAGCAATTTTAACATCTGGGGAACAATTATATGACTGGCAGAGAGAATTAATTGAAAGAGTTTTTTCTACAAGGATTTTTAATTTTTATGGATGCCGTGAGGTAGGTTTGATTTCATTGGAATGTGAAAAGCATGAAGGTCTGCATATTATGGCTGAAAATATTATCTTAGAAGTGGTTAATAAAAAAGGTGAAAATGTATTTGATGAGGAAGGCGAGATAGTAGTAACTGATTTTTCTAACTACGTATTCCCGTTCATCAGATATAAGATTATGGACAATGGAATATTAATTCAAAAGAAATGTAGTTGTGGAAGAACATTGCCATTACTAAAATCTATTAACGGAAGAACTTTTGATCTCATTAAACTTATAAATGGGGGAAGTATTGGAGCAACATTTTTTACACACCTATTCAGGGAAAAGCTGGGTATAAAAGATTTTAGAATCTACCAGGATAAGATTGATCATATTAATATTGAATACATTCCCGAAAATGGAGAAACCAATATTAATTACTTTAGAGAAAAAATAATTAAACATTCAGACAATTTGCTAAACGTTGATTTCAAAATCGTTGAAAAGTTTGAAACCCCGGATTCGGGTAAAAAACAGTTTATAAAATCATTTGTATAATATAATTCCCTGTAATTGTTGACAGGTGAAAATTCTCCATAAATTCTTTTTGATAATTAACTGCAAATACTAAGAAAAAGGACATCATTTGAATAACCAAGGTTATATAAGAATAATAACAGAGATTACTACAAGTTTTCTCCTTCGAATAAAAATTTTGGAGTGTAAATGATCAAACCTTTTATAGCGAGATACATATTCGAACCATTACTTATGAGATTCTATAGAAAGGAAAAAACTTTAAAATATTTTGAAGAATATAAAAAAAGACAATGGGATTCGCTTGAGAAAAATGTGGAAGTTCAAAAAGAAAGACTTTATCTCTTATTAAAATCCTCAATAGAAAATATTAACTTTTACAAAAATTTAGCTAAAAAAGAAAACCTAAGAATTTCAAGAGAAAATGTTTTTGAAGATCTGAAAAAATTTCCTGTTATGACAAAGTCTCTGCTTAATAGTGAGTTTTCTAATTTACATAAACTCTCTGATGAATCAAGATGGTATTATAATTATTCAGGCGGCTCAACCGGAGAACCTACTAAAGTAATTCAGGATAAACAGTACAATGCACACTCAACGGCTATTACAAGAATGAACTATGAATGGGCAGGCTTTAATTATGGTGATCCAATGATAATGCTCTGGGGTTCTCGTGGAGATGTCTTAAAAGAAAAAGAAAAAAACAGCCATGTATTTGCTAATTGGATAAGGTCAATTCAGGTTTTAAATTCTTTCTCGATGGATAAAAATCAAATGGATAGATATGTAAAGATCATTAATGATAAGAAACCAAAAATGATTCACGCTTATGCTCAATCTATAAACCAGCTTGCGATATATATTAGCGAAAATAATTTAAAAGTTCATTCGCCAATGTCTGTAATGACTTCAGCGGGAATTTTATATCCGGATTTCAGAAAGAATATCGAAAAGGCTTTTAATTGTTCTGTATTTAACAGATATGGCTCAAGGGAAATGGGTAGCGCAGCTTGCGAATGTGAGAAACATGAAGGTTTTCATATAAGCGTTTATACACACTATTTAGAAATTCTTAACGAAAATTTAGAACCATGTAAAGAAGGTGAATTAGGAGATATTTATGTAACAGTATTAATAAACTATAGTCTGCCTCTCATCAGGTACAAAATTGGAGATAAGGCTGTATACACAGAAAAAAAATGCAGCTGTGGACGAGGACTTCCTTTAATCGAATCAGTAGTTGGCAGGGATACAGATGTTTTCAAAACTCGGGATGGAAAGATTATTGATGGTTATTTCTTTGTTCATTTTATTTCAGTTGTTTATAATAATGGAGGTATTGATAAATTTCAGGTATTACAAAAAGATTATGATACAATACAAATAAATGTTGTTATTAAAGATCCAGAATTATTTGAATTGCAAAAGCAAGATGTCGAAAAATCATATAGAAAGGTTCTTGGAGAAACTTGCAGAATCATTTGGGAAAAAGTTGAGGATATTAAACCTATCGAATCGGGGAAATACCGATATACAATAAGAGAGTTTGAATAATAGTATTTTTATTTTAAATAATTACTAAAATTAAACCTTCTAAATTTATTAAGATGATATTTTTTAGCCGAGTATATAATAAGATAATATCTCCTTTTCATCATAAAGAAGTCAAAATTAAAAAGGAAAGTTTTGACTTGAATAAAGAATTATCAATTTGCATTAATATATTGAGTAAAATCTCCGGCACAAATGCAAATGAATTCGTTGAAGAATACGATCAGTCTGTTTTCAGAAAAAAATATTTTAATAAAATTGAAGAGTTAAAAAAGGCAAAACGATTCTCTGAAACCACAAATGAATTTGATTGCAAAGTTATGTATTTGATAGTTAGGTCAATAAAACCTAAATTAATGGTAGAAACAGGTGTTTTATATGGAGGATTTACAGCACACATTCTTGAAGGAATGAAGTTAAATAATCAAGGAAAACTATTTAGCATTGATCTCCCTTTGATTTCAGCAGAAAAAGATTTACATGGTTATTTGGTAATGGATGATCAAAAAGAAAGATGGGAAATGGTTTTGGGTGATACCAGAAAACAATTACCTTCATTATTACATCAATTAGGTAAGATTGATTTCTTTCATCACGACAGTAGTCATTTTCCATCTATAATGTCTTTTGAATATAATATCGCTAAAAAATTTATTTCTGAAGGAATAATAACCTCTCACGATGTAATTGGATCAAAATTCCAAAAGAGCACATTCGAAAAATTTGTAAAAAGAAATAAATTATCTAATTATGTTTTTAGAAATGTTGGATTATGTATAATTAATAATCAAAGTTTAACCTGATTTGTAAATCCCAGCTATATCTTATTTCTTATTTCTAAATTTATAAAAGAGAAACTCTTTGCAAATGAAAATTACTAAAAAATAAAAAAATTATTTTAGAATAATTAGTTAAATAAGTATAAAGAATGAATAGATTTAAATTAGCAATCTTAAAAAATGAAACTGGTGATAACCACCTGCCTTGGATTCAGTCTTGTGAAAAATTTAAAGAAGTTATTGATTTCAAAATTATTGATTTGACATCTAGTAAATGGCTAGATGAGGTACTCTCTGACAAATATGATTTTTTTTTAACTCGCTCTACTGACAGACAAAGCTATTTTAAACAGTTATATGATGAAAGGGTTTATATTCTTAACCAGGTTCTTCATCTGAATATCTATCCTAAATTGAATGAACTTCTTATTTATGAAAACAAAAAGCTTCTCTCTTATTTTTTAAAAGCTAATGATATTCCCTCTCCCAAAACATGGATTTTTTATAACAAAGAGGAAGCATTAGATTTTATAAAACACGCCGAACTCCCCATCGTTGCCAAAACAAGCATCGGTTCTTCCGGCAGCGGAGTAAAAATAATTAACAGCAAAGAGAATGCTGAAAAATATATTTGTGATGCTTTTTCTAATAAGGGAATTACACGATCTTTCATCCCGAACATTCGGAAAGGAGATTATTTAAATAGAATAAAAAAACGATTTAAAAACATTAATGATTCTATAGAATATTTCCGTGAGAAAAAAAAGGCTGCAACCCAGGAACCGCAAAAATGGTTTGTTCTTTTCCAGGAATATATTGAAACAGAATATGAATGGAGATGCGTTGTAATTGATGACTCTTATTTTGGTCATAAAAAACTGCGGTCTTATGGAGAGAAATTCAGTGGAACATCAAAAGTTAGCTGGGATTATCCTGATGAACAATTATTAAACCTGTTAAGAAATATTATTGAGAAAACCGGATTTTGGAGCCAGGCAATAGATCTTTTTTATGATAAAAAAAGAGGCTACTTTGTTAATGAAATGCAATGTTTTTGGGGATCTAAAAACCCACATCAGATGATAAAGGATGATAAACCGGGAAGATTTGTTTCTAGTAATGGTAATTGGATATTCCAGGAAGGTGAATTCAATACAAATAATTCTTACAATTTAAGGCTGCAGCACATTTTAAAATTATTAAAAGAAAAAAATGGCAAGTAAATCAAAAATTATTTATCAAAAGGTCAGAAAAATATTGCCAAAGGAATATAGTGCCCATTTGAGCAAAATGGTTTTTGCTGCTAAAGGTAAGCCTTATGCAAAAAAAGATTCTATTGATCCCTTCATTAAATTTCCAAATAAAGAGAAAGGTGGAGTAATTATAACTGCTGATTTTGAGTTAGGCTGGGCAGTTAGATATTCTAAAAGAGAAAACAATCCCATTGAATATGCTATACAGGAAAGAAAGAATGTGCCTTATATTATAGACTTGTTAGATAAATATCAAGTACCTATTACCTGGGCAACAATTGGTCATTTATTCTTAAAATCTTGCGGAAAAAATGATCATGATTGGATGAGAAAAATACCTTATATGGATGATCATTGGAAGTATACTGAAGGAGACTGGTTTGATTGTGATCCTCACTCCCATTGGGAAGAAGGACTAGCCTGGTATGCACCTGATCTTATTGAGAAAATTTTGAAGGCTAATACAGATCATGAAATTGGCACCCATACTTTCTCACACATTGATTGTTCTGACAAAAATTGTCCTCCGGAAGTAATGGATGATGAACTTAAAGCCTGCAGCATTGCAGCAAAAGAATGGGGATTAAAGCTCGAATCAATTGCTTTTCCAGGTGGAACCGCGGGAAATTATGCAACTCTTAAAAAGCATAATTATAAAATATACAGGAAGAAATATTCCGATTTTGAATTAGTATATCCTTTTAAGGACAAGCTGGGGCTTTTAATTACTGCAACCGGTCCCTTAATATCTTTAGGTTACTCTAATTGGTCTTTAGATTATAATTTTAACAGAT